>JBAZHY010000151.1:0-5520 GCA_041652175.1 Pedobacter sp. | reverse complement strand
GAAACGTACTGAAGTAATCGCAAAACCTTCCAGGGAAGATAAAAGTATTCTTCGTAAAGCATTACCAATGGTAACACCGAAACCAGGCTCTAAAGGTCTGAACTCAAATGTTCCGTCGAAATCCGTCGATTTCTGCATGATAACTTTATCCGGTTTCTGAAATGCTAAAATTGCCATTTAATATTTTGCTAATGAATAGTTAATGTTATGTAATAATAGCCTTATTCCGAAGAACAAGGCTGCTTATATTACTTAGAGTACAACTCGACGATCAGATTTTCCTTAATATTCTCAGGAATTTCATCACGACTTGGAAAGTTCAGGAATTTACCTGTCAGGGAGTTTCCATCCCATTCTAACCAGCTGAATTTATTGATAGTTCTGCCAGCTACCGACTGCGCAATAGCTTCCAGGGTTTTAGAACGCTCACGTACTGCAATTACATCGCCCGGACGTAAAGAATAAGAAGCAATATTTACAACTTCACCATTAACAGTAATATGCTTATGACCAACTAACTGGCGGGCAGCAGAACGGCTTGGTGCAATACCTAAACGGTAAACTGTATTATCTAAACGGGCTTCCAGGAACTTTAACAGGTTCTCTCCTGTAATTCCTTCCTTTGCAGAAGCTTTGTGGAAAAGATTCTCGAAATAACGTTCCAATACACCATAAGTGTATTTAACCTTCTGCTTCTCCATCAATTGCACAGCAAATTCTGATTGCTTACCTCTTTTTCTGGAGGTACCATGCATTCCCGGAGGATAATTTTTTCTTTCTAATGCCTTATCAGGACCAAAAATTGGTTCTCTGAATCTACGGGCGATTTTGGACTTCGGTCCGGTGTATCTAGCCATGTTTGTGTGTTTTTAAAGTATCATCCCAACCATGTCGGGAGAATCTTAGCTTTAAAACTGATTATTATTAATTAAACTCTTCTTCTCTTAGGAGGACGGCAACCATTGTGCGGAAGCGGTGTGATATCCTGAATAGTAGTTACTTCGATACCTGCTGTCTGTAGAGTACGGATAGCTGACTCACGACCAGAACCGGGACCTTTTACATAAACCTGAACTTTACGAAGTCCAAGATCATATGCAACTTTAGCGCAATCACTTGCAGCTTGTCCTGCAGCATAAGGAGTATTTTTCTTAGAACCTTTAAAACCCATCTTACCGGCTGACGACCATGAAATAGTCTGCCCCTGAAGATTTGTTAGGGTAATAATGATATTGTTGAAGGTAGCATTCACGTGAGCCTCACCAATCGGTTCAACAACAACAATACGTTTTTTGGTAACTTTTTTAGTTTTTGCCATTTTTTTAGATTTGAGATACAGAAAGTGAGATGTCAGATAAACAACCCTTCACCTGTATCTATTTCTTGTTTTAATCATGAGCACAGAGACAACATTGTTGAATCTGCCAACTCATATCCGCTTAATTATTTAGTAGCTTTTTTCTTGTTTGCAACTGTCTTACGTTTTCCTTTACGGGTACGTGAGTTGTTCTTGGTGCGCTGACCACGAACCGGTAACCCTTTACGGTGACGTAAACCGCGGTAACAACCGATATCCATTAAACGTTTAATGTTTAATTGAACTTCGGAACGTAACGCTCCTTCAACTTTGATTTCATCATTGATGAAACCACGAATTGCTGCTAATTGATCATCGGTCCAGTCCTGTACTTTAATGTTTACATCAATTCCTGCATCTTTCAGGATCCTTTGTGCGGTTGCCCTTCCGATACCGAAAATGTAAGTAAGTCCGATCTCTCCTCTTTTGTTTCTTGGTAAATCAATACCTGCTATCCTTGCCATATTTTATTAAAAAGTTGACAGTTGACAGTTGACAGTTGAAAGCTGTCATCGTCTAACAACTAACCACTAACCACTAACAACTAAATTTAATTTTATCCCTGACGTTGTTTAAACTTAGGGTTCTTCTTATTAATCACGTAAAGTACCCCTTTACGACGAATCACCTTACAATCAGCGCTACGTTTTTTGATTGATGCTCTAACTTTCATCTTCTTATTTATATCTGTATGTTATTCTGCCTTTACTTAAATCATATGGAGACATTTCAAGCTTCACTTTATCACCGGGCAAGATCTTAATGTAGTGCATTCTCATCTTTCCTGAGATGTGAGCTATAATCTCATGTCCGTTTTCCAGCTCAACACGAAACATTGCATTTGACAATGCCTCCCTGATTATACCGTCTTGTTCAATTGAAGCCTGTTTGGCCATATATCTGTTTAATTTCCCCCGAATTTATAAAGTTCCGAAGCTGGTTACTTTGTCTGCCTGCCAAATCTCTGAAAAACAGGACTCTTAAATGCAGATAAAGAAACAATATGCCCCTCGGATCAGGGATGCAAAATTAAATAAAAAATTTTAATATTTAATCTTTTTGTTTTAAAACTTCCTCAATGTAATCAAATGTTGAAAGTACGTCAGCTTTACCTCTTTTTACAGCTACTGTATGCTCATAATGAGCCGAAGGTTTTTTATCTACAGTACTTACAGTCCATCCATCATCCAAGAACTTAACACCTGCCTTGCCAGCATTAATCATTGGTTCGATAGCGATCACCATTCCTTCTTCAAGTTTGATACCTGAACCACGTTTACCATAGTTAGGGACTTCAGGTTTCTCATGAAGTTTGACTCCTACACCATGACCAACCAATTCTTTCACTACACCGAAGCCATTCTTTTCTGCGTGTTCCTGAACTGCATATCCTATATCTCCAACTCTCATGCCAATAACGGCCTTATCTATACCTAGCTTAAGACATTCTTTTGTTACCTGCAACAAGCGTAAAGTTTCGGCATCTACATTCCCAATAGGAAAAGTATATGCTGAATCTCCATAAAACTCATTCAGGATAACTCCACAGTCTACAGAAACAATATCACCGTCTTTGATTACATACTCTCCGGGAAATCCATGAACAACCTGATCGTTCAGTGAAATACAAAGTGAGTAAGGAAATCCGTTATAATTCAAAAAAGCCGGAATTCCTCCGTGGTCACAGATGAATTCCTCAGCTATTTTATTGAGTTGAATAGTTTTTACACCTTCCCTGATCACCTTAGCTACTTCAGCCAGGCTCTTTGATACAAGCAGGGAACTTTCCCTGATCTTCTCAATATCTTCGGAAGATTTGTAGTAGATCTTAGACATGAATATTAAATTACAGGGCCACCTGCCTGAACAGGTGTACGTCCCTTAATTCTTCCAGTCTTCATTAAACCGTCATAATGACGCATTAATAAATGGCTTTCGATCTGCTGCAATGTATCCAAAACCACACCCACAAGGATTAATAATGAAGTACCACCATAAAAATGTGCAAACTGGCTGTTAACCCCGAGGATAATTGCGATTGATGGCATAATTGCGATCAATGCAAGAAATACAGATCCAGGAAGCGTAATTTTAGATATCACCTCATCAATATATGCACCAGTCGTTGCACCAGGTTTAACTCCAGGAACAAACCCTCCGTTTTTCTTCATATCATCAGACATTTGTACAGGATTAACCGTAATGGCTGTGTAGAAAAACGTAAAGGCAATAATCATAAATGCGAATGTCAGGTTATACGTTAAAGAAGTATAATCACTGAACGCAGCCAGAAACGAAGATTGCGCAGACGGGAAGAATGAACCAATAGTTGTTGGAATGAACATGATTGCCTGAGCAAAAATGATTGGCATTACACCTGCAGCATTAACCTTTAAAGGAATATACTGGCGCACACCACCATATTGTTTAGCACCCACAATTTTCTTTGCGTACTGTACAGGGATCTTTCTGACACCCTGAACAATTAGGATAGTAAACATCACCACCAGGAACAATGCAGCAATTTCTACGATAAAAGAAATCAAACCACCCTGAGCTCCCATACGTGAGGTAAATTCAGAAATAATACCAAATGGTAATTGCGCAATAATACCCACCATAATGATCAGTGAAATACCATTACCAATACCTTTGTCGGTTATCTTCTCGCCCAACCACATAACAAACATGGTACCGGCAGTCAGAATGAACATTGAAGATAATGTAAACAATGGCTCTGATAAAAGGCGGGCATCAGGAGTGATCTGGGAACGTACATAACCAATAGCCTGCAGTGCAGTAATTATAATGGTCAGATAACGTGTAACCTGATTAATCTTTTTACGGCCGCTTTCACCTTCTTTCTGCAATTTCTGGAAATACGGAACTGCAATACCCAATAACTGCACAACGATAGATGCAGAAATATAAGGCATTACACCCAATGCAAAAATAGATGCACGGGAAAACGATCCCCCTGCAAACATATTCAGCAATCCAAGTAATCCCTCTTTTGCCTGTCCGCTGTCAAGTGAAGCAGAATCAACTCCGGGAATTACAATAAATGAACCTATTCTATAAATTAAAAGACATAAGAGCGTGAATAAAATCCGCGCTCTTAAATCTTCAATCTTCCAGATGTTGGATAGCGTTGTAAAAAGCTTCTTCATGAATGAATGATTATAATTTAGCTATTGCACCACCTGCAGCTTCAATTGCCTTTTGAGCTGATGCTGAGAAAGCGTGTGCTTTAACATCCAGCTTGGATTTCACTTCTCCTCTGCCTAAGATTTTAACAAGATCATTCTTAGATGCCAATCCATGCTCCCTGAATGTATCAAAATCAATTGCAGTTAAATTATATTTATCAGCAAGGCCCTGTAAAGCATCAAGATTAATACTTACATATTCTGTACGATTAATCGGATTGAATCCTACCTTAGGTAAACGGCGTTGCAAAGGCATTTGACCACCTTCGAAACCTACCTTGCTCTTGTATCCGGAACGGGATCCGGCCCCTTTATGACCGCGTGTGGAAGTTCCACCGCGACCCGAACCGGTACCACGACCGATACGTTTTCTATTTTTTGTTGAACCTTCTGCAGGTTGTAAGTTACTTAAGTTCATGATCAGATACTTTCTACTGCTACTAAATGATTAACTTTTCTCACCATTCCGATAATTGCCGGATTAGCTTCAACCTCTACAGACTGGTTTAGTTTTTTCAAACCTAAAGCCTGCATAGTTCTTTTCTGACGCTCGCTTCTGTCGATAACGCTTTTAATCTGGGTTATTTTAATCTTAGCCATGATGATTATCCGTTAAATACTTTATTTAAATTAACACCACGTTGCTGAGCTACAGTGTAAGCATCACGTAATTGTGATAATGCTACAACAGTTGCTTTAACCACGTTATGCGGGTTAGAAGAACCTTTAGACTTAGCAAGTACATTATGTACACCGGCGCTTTCAAGAACCGCACGCATTGCACCACCTGCAATAACACCGGTACCCGGAGCTGCCGGCTTAATGAATACGAAACCTCCTGAATATTTACCGATCTGCTCATGAGGAACAGTTCCGTTAATAATAGGAACTTTCACCAGGTTTTTCTTTGCATCATCGATTCCTTTAGCAATCGCTTCAGTAACCTCTTTTGCC
>JBAZHY010000150.1:0-5538 GCA_041652175.1 Pedobacter sp. | reverse complement strand
CTAACAGTTTCTGAAGTGTTTTCTGAGAACGCTCAAAATCAGTAAAACCGAGAAGTGCGGTAGCACGAATACGCTCTGAAACTGGTGCCGCAGGATTTTCTGCTACTCTGATAGTGGCAGCAATAAAATTATCCAACTGCTGTGCAGACGCAGGTGAGCCCTGAATTGCATAGATAAGACCTTTACTTGAAGTACCAAAATCTTTCAGCCTTCCTGAAGCTCCCTCAGCTAAACCCAGCAAACTTGATATTCTCCAGTCCATACCCGATGAAGAATTGAGTACATCCTTAAAGAAAATACGTGAGTCGGCTACAGTTCCGCCATTTCCTAATAAACGTCCAAGGTCCTGCATTACAGCAGAAAAAGCTTTAGGATCAGCATTTTTTTGAACTCTGAAAGCGTTAAGAAACTGAGGCATGCGTTTCTCAATACCACTTAAAACCCCAGCACGTACCCATTGATCCGCACCATCGCGGGCAGCTATTGAAGCCATTGCCTCGACCACTCCATTTCCTTGCAGCGAACCCAGAACCAATGCAGTATTGAACCGAACACGAGCTGCTTCATCTTTTGCAGATGTCGTTAACACTTGAACCAGTTCAGGATATTTTACGCTCAGATTCCCTGCGAGTAATACTGCCTGCTCACGCACACCTGAAACCTTATCAGACATTGCTTTGCGTATACTTACTGCGTCCAATGCATTCAGGGAATTCAATATCCATAAAGCACGGGCCCGGCTTTCAGGATATACCGACTCAAACGCTATTTTACGAAGCGGCATCACCGCTAAAGCATCATTTTTTTCAATTAATAAACGGTGTGCAGTTGCCCGCTCCCACTCTTCAGGAGAGGAAAGAACGGCCACAATCTCAGCGATTGAACTCTTCGAGTTTAACCGGGCAGAAAGTGCTGCCGGATTATCTTTAAAATCGTTTCTGACGATCCGGTAGATCCGACCATCGGTCTTTCCACTTTCCCAATCCAGACCCGGTCTGGCTTCTGCAGGAATATAGGCAGGATGATCAATAACCTTCCGGTGCATATCTGCCAGGTACAAAGCCCCCTCCGGACCATGCTGTAGAAATACCGGGCGAAACCATTCATCAGTTGAGGATAAAAACTCCTTTCCTTCATAAGGAATTTTTGAGCTGAAAGATACTCCGGATGGTGAAACAATCTGCCTCTGAACCAGATTTTGGGCAGACTCACAGATAAAAATATTACCCTGATGAGCGGGGCTCAGAGCCGTTCCGTTAAAAGCAAGCAAACCACTTGCCGCAGTAAAAGTTCCTGCATGAGAACGGCCAATCAGTTTAGGAATAAAATCAGCACTGGTCACAGAATGAGAGATTGGATAAACTACTGCTTCAGCTTCTGTTTTAGACACATTTTGTACGCTTTCATTAAAAAGCAGGCTTGAATTTCTTTTCAGATACCAGGGGTCCATCACGGCATGCATTATCGGGTGACGATTAGAAGTCCCGAAACGCCTCCCATATGGATCAAAAGTTAAACCAAACTGGCTTTTCCCCCCTGTAACCTGAAACTCCATAGTTTCCGGATTAAAACGCCCGTCGGCTGATTTATAGGAAACAGCCGGTCTGTCAGGATGATCCGGAGAAGTTATATTACCTCCGTTAAGCCCTCCGGTTACATAAATCCATCCGTCCAATCCAAGTATCGGATGGCTTGTTCTGATCTGAGCAGTCTGAGTGGCAAAAAAGCCGGTAAGGACCACCTTCCTGATATCAGCTACACCATCACCGTCAGTATCTTTCATATAATAAATATCCGGAGAGCAGGTAACAAATACCCCACCTTTCCAGGGTAAAATGCCATTAGGATAAGTCAGGCCTTCTGCAAACTCAGTTCGCTTGTCATACTTACCATCCCCGTTTGTATCCCTCAGTAAAGCAATCCTTCCAAGTCTGGTTGGAGCACCTCCTTCTACAGGATCCGGATATCCCCGATCCTCAACAACATACATATAACGATTCTCGTCAAAAACAAATGCAACAGGGTCGACCACTAAAGGTTCGGCAGCGATCAGATCGATGCGCATTCCTTCCTCAATCTGAAAACTATCCAAAGCCTTCTTTAGTCTGACAGTGCGCGGATCAGGCTGCAAGGCTGCTATGGTAACTGCTAGAACTATCAATAACAATCCAAAAATGTGGTATTGGGTGAAGTGAGATCTATTCATTGTATTTTATATAAAATTCTGGAGGATAAATGTGCTGATCAAATATAATTTCTTGTGCAATGACATTATGGTACTTTTCTTGAGATGTAATATACTATTTTCCGGGAAGGCAGATATGAAATAAATTCTCCATTTCATATTCCAATTACTTATGAAATGTCTTTATTCCTGGTTCTTTTCTCCTTATTCATGTTTCCTTGTCATGGTTCCTGGTGCCTTATTTAAGTTTTTGCAGCAACTCAAAAATCACTTTACTGATTTTTGTAGACGCATCTACTTCCAGATAGCTGGAACGGGCTCTCCAGGTTTCATATCCGCCAAGTTTATGGTGCTCAGGAGTGGGCAGATAGCCATTATAACCATTGGCCAGGGAAGTTGTAAAGGTTGTCTTAAATGGACTTTTTGTCTTGATATCCAAGCCAATTTCAACAAATATTTCACAAGGCGCAGCAGCAATTGCAAGTTCTCCCACCCTGAAAGCCTGAATAATTAACGGCACTTGTTTTGGGAAATCCTTAATCAGCATGGTCTCACGGGCATAAATTTCTTCCATTGTATTCATTATCGGTCCCTTTGCCTTGGCTATAATCCCCTTTGCCCGTTCAATTTCTTCCTTATCAGGAAGACGTACGCCAAGGTTTATCTCTTTTTGAGCTGAACTAAGTGAAATCCAATTCTGGTATTTAATATTCTGATAGGTTTTGTAAGCTTCAGCGGCTACAATATTAGCGACCTGCCGCATTTTTGCATAAGATGGCATGGCAGGAGGGGTTTCATTCGCAAACCAATTAATATTATTGATATTACCACTAGTTCCGTTAGACAACATCGCTACAAATGGGGGAAATCCCTCATTATCAGACTCCAGCAAGACTTTCATTCGTTCGGCAAACATTCCATAGTAATCGGCTGATATTTCGCCCGGGCCTGTTCCTCCAACATAGTGTAATGAGTAATTTGCGAGAAGAGCAATAGGTCGGCCCTCAGGTGTTTGAACTGAAATGATTGGGAGTCCGGGATCAACTGGTCCGGCTGGCTCCAGACGGTCCGGATTACCTATACCCGGATTCATTTTTACCTGGTCTTCCTTACCAAAGGGATTCATTAATGGTTTGCCGGGTTTCATTTTCCAGCGACGATTAAATACCTGGCTTGGCTCATTGCCAACAGCCCAACCTATACGGGCCGAAACCAGGTTATTATTAGCCCGCACTACTGCATCAGCTATCCTTTCCCTGAGAAACTTAAGATAATCTTTATCGGGATCACTTTGGAATACCGAACATGCTGTTCCACCCGAATGGGTATGAGTTGCCGATATCATCATATTCTCAACAGGAATCCCTGTTAATTCATGAGCCCTTTTTTTGGCTGCATCCACCTCTTCCCTATAGATCATGCACAGATCCACAGTTACAAAGGCCAAACGAGTTTGGCCATCATCCAATACTATTGAACGGGCATGCGTTTCATCGTGAATTTGTTTGATTGTACCATCCCTCATGTTTCCATTGATAGATGTACCTATTTTAGGAGTGATATTACTGGTTGCTGCACCTGCCCTGAAAACTTTGGCAGGCTGTGCAAATCCAATTTGAGTAGTCATAAAGAAGCTGCCAAAGAGTAAAATTGGAATGCAGACCACTGAAAAACGGAAATTAATAACTCTCGCAAAAAATGGAGTTTTAAATCTACCCAATGAACCCCGGTAATCATCTGGCCTGTAAGATATTTTGAAAATATCTGATTGGCATTTTAAACTTTCTGTTTTCATTTAACTGTTGTTAATTATTGTAAAGTGACCGCAACAGGGTCTTGAATTTTTCCAGGTGGTCTTTGATTTGCCCCCGGACGATTGGTATCGCCCAAATCCTGACGTCCCTTTTCTGCTAAACCCATCAATCGACTAACAATTTCAGGGTGTTTTTCAGCCAGATTATTTGTCGAAGAGATATCTTTTTCAAGATTGAATAACAGCGGCTTTGTTTCCTCTCCTTTTCTGAAATGTGGATGCTGAACAAAATCCGTTAATGGCAGAAACAATTTCCATGGTCCGGATTTTACTGCTTGTAACTGATCTGCGTTGTAGTAATAAAATACTTTATACGGAGATTTAGCTCCCTTCTTCCCTAAAATTAATGAACGATTATTATAACCATCGATAATTCTGTCCTTAGGAGTTTTGGCGCCAGAAAGTGATGCAAGAGTTGGTAAAATATCCATAGTGGTCATAAATTCAGTACATACCGTACCAGCTGGAATAGTCCCGGGCCACCACATAATGGCAGGAACCCGAAATGCGCCCTCCGCTGTGGTATACCCTCTGCCAAATAATGGCTTATTCGTTCCGATTTCAATACTGGAACTATCCTCAGTCATTGGCGCACCATTGTCGGAAGTAAATATCAGCAAGGTATTTTGTTCAATCCCTAAACGTACCAGCTCATTCATAATCTGCCCAATCGACCAATCCAATTCTTCAACACTATCCCCCCACAAACCACCTTTACTTTTGCCACGGAAAGTCTCGCTTGAAAAAGGGGTTTTAGTACTTCCCGGCATGGCCTGCGGGAGATATAGAAAAAAGGGGGATTCTTGATTCTGATTTATAAACTCAAGAGCCTTTTCAGTATATCTTTTGGTAAGTAAATTCCTGTCAACCCCCACCTCAATTACTTTATTATTAAGCATTAAAGGCAGTGCTGGCCACTGGTTGCCATTATAGCGATCTCCTAATCTCCGGCCAACATCCTGAGTCATATCATCACTGTAAGGAATACCGAAAAAATAATCAAATCCCTGTGCAAGAGGTAAAAAAGTAATTTGATCTCCTAAATGCCATTTGCCGATTATGCCCGTTTTATACCCCTGATCCTTTAACACTTCAGCAACAGTTATTTCGCTGGGATTAAGTCCGTAAGGTGAAATCGGACGAATTACATTGCCGTCACGGGGATTCAGGTGCATCCCAACCCTTTGTGAATAACATCCCGTCATAATCGATGCACGGGAAGGAGTACAAACACCGGCTGTAACATAAAAACTAGTGAATTTTCTGCCTTCTTTAACCATGCGATTCAAATTAGGTGTTCTGTTCACTATGCTACCAAATGGCTCAACATCCCCGTATCCCAAATTATCACAAAAAAAGATAATGACATTTGGTCTCTTAGCTTTAGATAGCTTAAACGGATGAGATGGACCTTTAACCATTTTTACAGCTTCTGCATAGGTCTGAATACTTATCAGCATGCACAAACATCCTAAAGGAATAAAAAGCAAGCTGAATAATTTCATATTAAATATTTTAAATACTACAATAGATAAATCTC
>JBAZHY010000149.1:0-5550 GCA_041652175.1 Pedobacter sp. | reverse complement strand
CTTGGTCAAAAAGATAGAAAAGCTGATTCCGTTCATTCGGGTCAGCTTTTTTTGCTTCTGTTTACCTCAATCCCAGCTCCATGCAAGGATCCTGCCCTGCTTCTGTCCTTGTTTCATCGGTATTGTCCTGACCTCTGAAGGTTTCAAATTTTCAAGTACCCTGTAGCAGGCGGCAAGACTTTCCTTTTTTGAGACCAGGGAAGTAAACCATTTCACAGAGCCTGCATATTCTGCACTTTCTGAGATCATCCGGAGAAGAAAACCCTGTTCCCCTCCTTCACACCAGAGTTCTGCGTTCTTACCTCCGAAATTCAATAATTCTGAAGCTCTTTTATCCTTTCCCAGATTTTTCCATTTCCGTTCAGTACCGGCAGCCGCATCTTTCATCGAAGAGTGAAAGGGAGGATTACAGATGCTCAGATCAAATTTCTCATCGCGGTGGATGATATCCTTAAAAATAGATTTTGCTGAGTTCTGCTTGCGGATTGTAACGAACTTAGCAAGTCCGTTAGCTTCGATTATATTTCTTGCAGAACGGATAGCCATCTGATCTATTTCAGAACCCACGAAAGTCCAGCCATACTCCCGGTGACCAATTAAAGGATAAATACAATTCGCCCCCACTCCGATATCCAGTAGCCGTACATTTTTACCTGCAGGAATTTTTCCGCTCTTGTCTGACAGAAGATCGGCGGCATGATGAATATAATCGGCCCTTCCGGGAATTGGGGGACAAAGATATCCATCAGGGATGTCCCATAATTTAATCTGGTAAAAATGGAACAGCAAAGCTTTATTCAGTGCTTTTACGGCAACAGGATCAGAGAAATCAATAGAAAGATTATGAAACTGATTCAAAAAGACATGAGCAGCAAGTTCAGGAGTACCTTCTATCAGTTGAGGAAAGTTATAAGGTTCACGATGCTTATTACGCGGATGAAGTTCTTGCTTTGAGACCGATGAAGGCTTATCCATAATTTATAAGTACCAATATGAATATCTGCCTGATCAAGCCTCTGAAACAACAATTCCGCTTGCCCGGAGATCGTCTAAATCATCTATATCGCTGAGCTCAGGTAATAAACCATAAGTAACACCCATTCTGCGAAGCTCATTGAGGGTTTGTTCTTTGAGTTGATCAGTACTCCATGCTTTATTAAAGAATATTTCCGGAATCAGGACATTCATCCCAAGTAAATAATAACCTCCATCCAATGCCGGTCCGATAACCACCTTCTCAGTATTCAATAATCTAAAACCATCTTCAATTATTTCAGTTCTGAGATCATAGCAGTCGCTGCCAATAATTAAAACCTTTTCAAATCCCAGATAGAACAGGTCCTTAAAAGCATTGAACATTCTCTCGCCCAGATCTTCCCCCTCCTGCAATTTCTTAAGATATCCCGGAACATTCCAGAGATCATCCTGATTTACTGTGTCGGCATAATAAACAAATTTAGGGCAAGCCAGCGGCAGGCTGATGTCTAAAGTATTCTTCAATAAGGTACGATAAACTTCGCAGGCACTCTGTTCGCCTATAGTCTCGGCCAGACGGGTTTTAACTTGTCCGGGGACAGGATCTTTGACAAATATGATAAGTGCTACTGATTCGAATTCTGTCATCATTAACCGGCTATACTTCCTCCGCAACTTGATCCTGCCCCTGCAGTACATCCAAAACAATGTTGTTTCAGTACAATATTTCTATTACTGAGTTCCTCAGGATCAAATTCCGAAATATGTCCTGATTTTTCAGATGAAACCTGCAAATCGAGCATTTGATTAAAATCGCAGTCATAAAGATAGCCATTCCAGCCAACAGAAATAGTATTTCTGCACATCAGATTTGCAACTGCAGCAGGATTAAAAGCTGAAACCAGCTTATTCATATATCGTTCATAATTACCTGAATTCAGCAAATAATCCAGATATCTGCTGACAGGCATATTGGTAATGGCATACAGACTGTTAAAAACAATATTGTAGTGTGATAAAAGCTCAGCTTTGTATTCCTTTTCCAATGCACCCTGATCCGGTGGCAGGAATGCTCCGGCCGGATTGTAAACAAGATTCAATACCAGTCCGCTCCCCTCTTTCCCGTACCCAGCCTGATTTAACATTTGCAGGGCTTTGATTGAGTCCTCAAAGACACCGTCCCCACGCTGTCTGTCGGTACGATCCCGGGTAAAGCCCGGAAGCGAAGAAACTACTTCCACTTTGTTTTCCTTAAAGAATGCCGGAAGATCGTGAAAACGCTTATTAGCCAGAATAATTGTAAGATTACAGCGAACAATAATATGTCTTTTCAGCTTTCTGATCTCCTCAACAAACCATCTGAAATCAGGATTCAGCTCGGGGGCACCTCCGGTCAGATCCACTGTGCCAATATCTGAATTCCTCAATGCCTCCAGACATTGATCCATGGTCTGCCTGCTCATAATCTCTTTACGGTCAGGCCCTGCATCCACATGACAATGTTTGCAGGTCTGATTACACATTTTACCCACATTTATCTGCAGAATATCAATACCCGAAGATCTTAAAGGAAACATTCCATACAATCCGAGCTTTTCCCTGAATGAAATATCATTTGAACCGGCTTCGAGAACTTCAAGCTGATTTTGCGATTCTGCAAGCGGATGATGTAAAACTTTGAGTGATTTGATCATAAAGCCTTTACATACCTATTTCTTTCACCTTGTTCATCATCTGAACCCCATGAACCAATACGGCCCCGCCCTTAATTGCCGAAGCGACATGTACTGCTTCCATCATTTGGGCTTCGCTGTACCCCTTTTCAAATGCATCGCTGCTGTAAGCATCTATACAATACGGGCATTGAACGGCATGGGCTACTGCCAGTGCAATTAATGATTTTTCCTTGGCTGTTAAATGACCTTCCTTAAATACTTCTCCGTAATAGGAGAAAAATTTATCGGCCATCTCCTTCTGATATTCGGCTACATTACCAAATTTTGCAAGATCTTCTGCGTTATAATAGTGATTACTCATATTAATAATTATAGAGATAAACGGAAGTAAATCCCTCTGATTCAAACATCCGCCTTATCCTGCAAAGTTCAAAATAAGAAACCGGATAAATGTACTCAGGATGTAAAAGAATCTGAACGGAGTTTTTATACTCAAATCAGGTTAAGTTAAGACATAATTGGAGTAAAATCAGAAATGAAGGGATAAAATCAGGAATAGGTTCTGTTTCAATCAATTATTTTTAAACGTAAGGAATCAGCCCCTGAATCTGAAAGAGCTTATTATTCAGCTTCCAGCAAATAAAAAATATTAAAATTTGTAGTCCTTTTTGATCAAATGCTTTTAAATTCATAGAATATAAGAAACGAATTTTTAATCTGTCATATATCCGATTATCCCCCATTAAATAAATTTAATAATTCAAATATGAAATTTAAGACCATCATTATTGTCCTTAGCTTAATTGCAATAAGTATTAAAACTAATGCACAGATCAGGGGAAAATGGAGTATCGAAAAAGCCCTGAACTGGCAAAAAGAACATCCCTGGATCAATGGTGCCAATTTTATTCCAAGCACCGCAATTAATCAGCTGGAAATGTGGCAGGCTTCCAGTTTTGATCCTCAAACAATTGACAGAGAATTAGGATGGGCTGAAAGTATTGGATTTAATACCATGCGTGTTTATCTCCATAGTCTGGCCTATAAACAGGATCCCCAGGGTTTTAAAGGAAGAATCGATCAATACCTGAGTATCGCAGACCGGCATAAAATCAAAACCATTTTTGTGTTTTTCGACGATTGCTGGAATAAAATTGGTGTCATTGGTAAACAACCTGCTCCAAAACCCGGAGTTCATAATTCAGGTTGGGTTCAGGATCCTGGGGATCCGAACTATAAAGAAAGTAAAAACTTTCCCGAACTGGAGATTTACGTAAAAGATGTGATGAAGCATTTTGCTAAAGACAAGCGCATCCTCCTCTGGGATTTATACAATGAACCGGGCAATTCAGGAAAACTGGACTCTTCGCTGCCATTGCTGACAAAAGTGTTTGAATGGGCAAGGGAAGTTAATCCGGAGCAGCCCCTTTCTGTGGGACTCTGGAGATGGGACTTTGAAAAACTAAATGCATTTCAGGTTCTGAATTCAGACATCATTACCTATCATGATTATGAAGCACCTGAATGGCATAAAAGGGTTTTACAAGTATTAAAAACCCATGGCAGGCCAATGATCTGTACCGAATATATGGCCAGAACCAATAACAGTACTTTTGCCAATACGATGCCTATGTTGCAAAAGGAAAATATAGGAGCAATCAACTGGGGGCTGGTATCCGGAAAAACAAATACCATTTATGCCTGGGATAAACCTGTGCCGGATGGTGCTCAACCTCAATTATGGTTCCATGATATTTTCCGGCCTGATGGCACATCGTATAAGCAGGAAGAGACTGACCTTATCAAAAAACTGAATAACAAACAATAATCCGTGACTAATTAAAGGATTAGTTTTGCGGGTATAAATTATTTCTGATTTTCGGCTATGAGCATAAATTCGATTAACCCTGTAAACGGACAAATAATCCGGTCTTACCAGCCACATACCTCAAAGGAAATCGGCGAAATCATTGACAGCACTCATCAGGCCTGGGAAAAATGGAAAGAAACTTCCTATTCATTTCGAAGTAAGCTTTTACTCGCTACTGCGAAAATTCTGAGAAACAAAAAGGAAGAGCTTGCCATCCTGATGGCCCTTGAAATGGGTAAACCGCTACAGGGAGGAAGGGCTGAGATTGAAAAATGTGCGGATGTTTGTGAATATTATGCAGAAAACGCTGAGCGATTCTTAAAAGATGAGCTGATTGGCACCGGCGCTTCAAAAAGCTATGTACACTTTCAGCCATTAGGAATTGTGCTGGCAATTATGCCCTGGAATTTCCCTTTCTGGCAGGTATTTCGTTTTCTTGCACCGGCATTAATGGCCGGCAATGCCGCATTATTGAAACATGCATCCAATGTTTTCGGCTGTGCTCTGGAGATTGAAAAGATTATCCGGGAGGCAGGCTTTCCCGATCATCTTTTTCGCTGTCTTCTGATTCCGGGAAGTGAGGTGGATCAGGTTATTGAAAATCCAATGGTTCGGGCAATTACTCTTACCGGAAGTACTAATGCAGGGAAAAAAGTGGCAGCAAAAGCTGCCTCCTTACTCAAAAAGTCAGTTCTGGAATTAGGCGGAAGTGATGCTTACCTGATTCTTGAGGATGCGGATCTGGAGCTTGCTGCTGAAAGCTGTGTGAACAGCAGGCTTATCAACAGTGGCCAGAGCTGTATTGCTGCCAAACGTTTTATTGTCGTAAAATCCGTTGAAAAGGAGTTTACTGAACTTTTCAGACAAAAAATGTCTTTAAAAGTCATGGGTGATCCTATGGATAAAAATACCGATATCGGTCCGCAGGCAAGGACTGATCTCAGGGATGAACTACATCAGCAAGTAGTGAAAAGTATCCGTATGGGTGCCAAATGCATTTTGGGTGGTGAAGTATCGGCAGGAGCTCAT
>JBAZHY010000148.1:0-5558 GCA_041652175.1 Pedobacter sp. | reverse complement strand
CCTTTATGCTCAGGGAAACCATCTTCGGCTCTTCAAGCTTGGTTTCGATATATTCTGCAATCGTTGTGTTGTTTCCTTCTATACGGGCAGAACCTACACTATCCAGGGTATGAAAAATATGTTTAAGCTGAAAGAATACACCCGGATGAGTAGACCCACTTAGAGGTTTTTTTCTTAAGTAATCCAGTTCTATGATTAAATCTGTCAATGTAGCTCCAAAGGATGGCTCATACAGTTTCAGATCTATGTGTTTGAATTCAATTTTTGACATAGTGGATTTTATGATTTAACAGTCGCGACTTTTAAACTTAACAAGTTTAGCAAAAAAGTATCTGTTTATCAATATGTTAATAAATGAATATATTTGTCAACAATTAACAATTTTTAGTATACAGAATTAACAAAGTTGATTTTCTTAATTAACAGATCAGATGCATTAGTGTTCTTGCAGAAGATTACAAATTATTGTTAACTCCATTCCAGTACTTCTGATATAAGCAGGTTTAACCCGCATTATCTCAAATTCTACATTTCTTACAGATCATCAAACAGCTGAATAATTACCGGTGCTATTTTATAAACGAGACTGTCCCGTATGTACGGGATTTCATAGAACTATCCGTAGAGCGCTGCGCTTAACTCTATCGGACAGTGGGGTAAAACAATGAAGATGAATGAGAAAGGAACCAATAAAACTTATAGGTTGCCGAGGTATCGTTAAAACTTTGTGCTAACAAATGAACCTGTAATGAAGCTGAATAGGGCAGGGTCATACATGGATTTTGAGAGAATTATATGGTGAATATATAAATTGATTTAGTAATTAATGAACAACCAAACTACAGATAGCGGAAACTGTCTATCTTTAAGAAACTAAGCCCAATGAAGTTTTATCTTGACACAACCGATAATAACTGGTTTGATTAATTACTCCAGCAGCGGATTGTAATTCTAATAATAAGAGATATTTCCAGTAGAAATTATAGAGCGCAGCGCTCATCTCTGACAGTGGAAAAACACTACAGACAGAGGGGAAGATGATGATTAGCGAAATCTTAATAACCCAAGCTCAACTGTACTATTATTAAAGTCAAAAGTATTTTCCTATATTAGCTCATCTTTAAAGAAAATCTGGCCATTCCTTAAAAAAGTAGAACCGCTTTTATTAGCGAAGCTGTGTTTTTATAATAAATACGGATGTCTTCATCTGCAACGTAGTTGCAGATGAAGACATCCGTAAGGCGAGTTAGCACGTTTGATAATCAACTTCGTTGATTATCAAACGTGCTAAGAAAGTAAAAAATCAATCCCAGGCACGGGCTACCCTTAAGGGTAGCCCGTGGTATAGGTTCCCCCCAGCGTAATACACACATCATTTATATAATATAATTGTTTATTTTTGTAATAAATATCTAATAAATTTATTACAGTTTTAAATAGAAAATGTCTTCGCAATCAGTTCATAATCAAGTTTATAATAAGATAGTAAAGCATAAACGCGGATTGCTATTTTTCCCATCCGACTTTTATGATATTGGAAGTGTGTTAGCGATTAATACGGCCCTGTCCCGGTTAAAAAAAGAGCAGATAATAGAAAGAATTGCACAGGGAATTTATTTATATCCCAAAAAAGATCCAGTATTTGGAAATTTATATCCTTCTACAGAAGAAATCGCTGAGTATATCGCCAAGCGTGACCATGCTCGTATTATACCAACTGGCGCGGCTGCGCTTCAAAAGCTCGGTTTATCGACGCAGGTTCCAATGAATTTGGTTTACTTGACGGATGGTGCTCCACGAAAAATTCGTATTGGCATACAAAGTATTACCTTCAAACCTACTACTCCCAAAAAATTAGCGGCACAAGGCTCTATCAGCAGTTTGGTAATTCAGGCTTCTCAGGAAATCGGCAAATCAAAAATGGACGACGAACTTCGAATGAAGATTCTTCAGATCTTGCAGAATGAGACTGAAAAGAACCTTGAACATGACGCAAAACTCGCTCCTGCATGGATCGCAACTCTCTTAAAGGACGCTAAGAAAAATATTAATTTATGATCGTCTGGCTACAAAATACAACAGAACGTCAACGAGAATTACTCAGCTTAACCAGTAGTCGCAGTGGCCTACCGGCAGGGGCAATAGAAAAGGACTGGTGGGTGACACTGGCATTGAAAGCGATATTCCAAACACCTTGGTCAGATGTCATGGTGTTTAAAGGTGGGACATCACTCAGCAAGTCGTGGGGTTTGATCGATCGTTTTTCAGAAGATATCGATTTAGTGCTGGATCGTGCAGTTCTCGGATACCCCGGAGATTTGAGTAAGACCAGGATTAAAGCATTACGCCGTGATTCCTGCGCCTTTATTTCCGGAGAATTTCGTAAAAATCTTGAAGAGCAGTTTCTTGCTATGGGGATACCAACTGAATTATTTTCATTGACGGTCAAAGAAACAACTGAACATGACCGTGATCCTCAGGTGTTGGTGTTGCACTATGCCTCAGTACTCGATAAAGATCCATATTTGCGTGAGGCCGTACTAATTGAAATTGGAGCCCGCTCATTACGGGAACCTGCCGAGCAACGAGAAGTTGGCTCATTGATTGGACAGACCTTAAAGAATAACGCGGTTGCAGGTTCGCCGTTTAGCATTTTGACTGTGACACCACCGCGCACCTTTTTGGAGAAGATTTTTTTGTTGCATGAGGAGTTTAGCAAAGCAGAAGAAAAAGTTAAAAGCGAGCGGATGTCTCGTCATCTATATGACATTGAACGCATAATGCGTACCGAATATGCAGAACAAGCTCTAAGCGATAAAGATTTGTATCACAGTATTATTGCTCATCGAGAGAAATTCAACGCATTACGGGGTTTAGATTATAGCAGACACCAACCTGCTACTATCCGTTTTCTGCCGTCAGAGAAAACGTTAAAAGATTGGGAAAATGATTATAAAGCCATGCGTGAAAGTATGTTTTATGGTGAATCGCTTTCTTTTAGCGAGTTGATGTATAGGTTGCATAGTTTACAAGAGCGTATAAATAAGCTGTCATATTAGCGATAGCGAGATACAAGCACTCCATTCCTTTGTTAACTCTGTCGGACAGTGGGAAACACCAAGGGGCTGTGGATTCGATAGCATACTCACCCATGCTAAGCTTTGAACAGGCATAAAAGCATTTAATCTGTTCCGGTTCCAAAAACAATATTATAGGTATTAATTATATTTATTAATTCTCATTACTGCGGCGATTATCGCCGTGTTTATTCAATTTTGTAAACAAAATTAGTTTACTTATATTTGTTATTGCGGCGATGGTCGCCGCAACCGATAGTGAAAGTAAAACTATGCCCACAAACGCCCTAAGAAGAAAGCAGATAAGCGAACTATTGCCCGAAGGCGTTCTCATCGATCGCGACTGGCTAATGGAGAATAACCTGAGCAGGCACGCGATTGACAATATGGTCAAAAGCCAGCAACTTCATTCGGTCAGCAAAGGGATATATGTTCGAGGAACAAGCCGCATCACGTGGCAGTCAGTCGTCTATGCCCTGCAAACCATCCTGAAAATGAATTTTGTAATTGGCGGTATCACCGCTCTTGAGCTTAAGGGTTTGGGTCATTATCTTTCGCTTTCGGGTAATCAGATCATTCATTTATTCGGTAACGACAGATTGCCAGCATGGGTTAATGAATTAATACCTGAGGTGACTTTTCAGCGTCATACCAATAATAATCTGTTCGATTTTAATCCCGAACCAGCACCTCATTTTTTCACGATGAGACAGGAATGGAAAGAAGGTCTGGGAAAACTGATCTTATCTTCACCTGAAAGGGCCTTTCTGGAATTGCTTAGTGACGTTCCCCGGCAGATATCCCACGAACACGCCAGTCAGCTTATGCAGGGACTGACCACACTCTCGCCACATAGCCTTCAAAAACTCCTTGAAAAATGCGGGAATGTCAAGGTGAAGCGTCTATTTTTCTGGCTTGCAGAAAAGTATAATTACACCTGGCTAAATAAACTGGATATAACAAAGGTAGACCTGGGTTCGGGCAACCGAATGTTGGTTAAGGGTGGCAAACTGGATAAGAAATATAAAATCACGGTACCAGACCTCTAATGAACGACACGATCTATTTTAAACAAGTACAGCTATTAGTCCGGGTGTTACCACTAATTGATACTGAAAAAATCTTCGCACTGAAAGGTGGAACAGCAATCAACCTTTTTTATCGCCCGCTCCCACGCTTATCGGTCGATATTGATCTGCTATATATCCCATTGCATGATCGCCAAACCGCACTGGCCACTATTCGCGCTGCACTGACACGTATCAGTGACCTGATACGCAAGACCATACCCGGCGCAAAGGTGCAAAATGCGCATGAGCAGAGCGATACCTTACGATTAATAGTCCAGCAAGGTGAGGTACGTATCAAAATTGAGCTTTCACCCGTCATTCGCGGAACTGTTTTTGCAGAAACCCGGATGGAAATCTGTCCTGAAGCGGAAAGGGATTTCGGCTATGTGGAAATGCAGGTGGCTTCCCATCCTGATTTGTATGCAGGAAAGATTTGCGCAGCACTGGATAGGCAACACCCTCGTGATCTTTTTGATGTGAAATTCCTTTTGGATAATGAAGGTTTAACGAATGACCTTCGCAAAACATTTCTGGTCTTCCTGATCAGTCATCAGCGTCCTATGTCAGAACTTCTCGACCCACATCGCAAAGACATTCGGGAGGTCTATGAAGCCGAATTCCGCAGGATGGCTACAATCGAGGTGTCATTGGAGGAATTAGAAACAACCCGTGAAATATTAATTGAACGCATTCGCACAGATATGACTTCTGACGAACGGCGTTTTCTGGCATCTTTCAAAGGACGGGATCCAGATTGGAAGCTGCTTGGAATGGACGAAAAAATTAATATCTCTGCTCTTCCGTCTGTCCAGTGGAAATTACATAATCTGAAGCAAATGCCGGATAAGAAACACGGTCAGGCACTTGATAGATTAAAGAAGATCCTTGGACTATAACTTGAAGTATTAAGCATCAAATCCCGATATTCTGAATTATAGCCTGTGAATTTTGAGCTCTCACTTAAATGTCGCTTAAGACCTATATTGTATCAAATTCAGTATGTATTAAAGGGTACCCAAAAATAGAATGATTATCATTTAATAAACAAGTCTGCCCCCGTATGTATGGGATTTCATTGAATGACCCAAAAAGACTCTGCGCTTAACTCTGGCGGACAGTGGAAAACACTACAGACAGCTGGTTACTGAAAAAGGGAAAGTAGATATAGTGAGTTGAGAGAATTACAATTTTGCAACGCTCTGTTGCAAAATTGGGAACCGTTTAGGAATTAAGATTTATCAGGCAGACCTGCGAGATTAATGAAGTAACCTCCTTTTTTAAATAATGGGGTAAAGCCAAATTCAATATCAACCCGCAGGATCCTACTATTGAAGCTGAACACCCTCAGCATGCTAAGGGTGGCTGCGAGTTGGATGGCAAAGTTTACAGGCAGATGCCGGTTAAGGCGGCG
>JBAZHY010000147.1:0-5560 GCA_041652175.1 Pedobacter sp. | reverse complement strand
CAACCGGCAAGAAAGTAGATCGTAGTTATATCAATTTCTTTCCGAGTATATTTTTAAATCAGACTCTGGCAAAGGATCATGATCTTGGACTTTCATACAGCCGTCGTATCGACCGACCGAGTTATGATGCCCTGAACCCTTTCATTTTCTATCTTGATCAATATACCTATAATCAGGGAAACCCATTCCTCAATCCGCAGTACACCAATAATTTTGAGTTCAGCTATAATTACAAGAAAACCTATAATGTGTCGATGAATTATAGCCTGACCAAAGATGTAATTTCGCAGGTTCTTTTACCCGATACAGCAAAAAAAGCTTTATTCCAAACTAACGAGAATCTGGACAAGCAGATTAATTATGGCCTGACCCTGAATGCTCCGGTATCATTGAGCAAATGGTGGAGCAGCAGTAATAGCGTACTTCTGTTCTATCTTGGATTTCGTTCTTCGGATTTACGCGGACAGGAGCTGAACAACGGGAAACTTGCCTGGCAGTTCAATTCGCAACATAAAATAACAATCAATAAAACCCTGACTGCCGAAATAATGGCTGATTACAGATCATCCATACAATATACTACCTTAAATATCAGTCCGCAGTACGGGATTGATTTAGGATTAAGTCAATCGCTTATGAATAAAAAGATCAATATTAAGCTGGCTTTAAGTGATGCATTTAATACCCGTAAGCAAACTATAACAAGTGCTTATACCGGATTAAACTACAATCTGGTTCAAAAGAATGAAAGCCGTATAGGCCGGATCAGTTTTACTTATCGATTTGGAAAGAGTGAAATTAAACCGGAACGTCGCCGGTCTACCGGTTTGGAAGATGAACAGAGAAGAATTAAAAATTAATTTTAAATGATTTATCCGGACTCTAGTGCAGGAAGCTATTCATAATAAAATTTTTTGTAACAAACTCCTTATTATTACGTCTTATACTTGATTGAAAATAGTAAAATTCATACCTCTTAATTTTTGCGATTTTAAGAAGAGGAAGATTTGGTTTATTTGGTTGGTTTAAGTTAAAGCCCGGAGAACATCCGGGCTTTCTTTTATAACAGATTTTTCAGAACCACCCACACATTCTCAGCCAGTATTTTATGTCCTTCGGGAGTTGGGTGAATACCATCATTCTGATTTAGTTCGGGTACACCACCCACTTTATCCAGCAGAAAGGGAACCAATGCCATATTGTTTTCCTCTGCGAGTTCGGCAAAGATTACCCTGAATTCAGAAGCATATTTACTTCCCATGTTTGGCGGAACCTCCATTCCGGTTATGAGCAGTTTGGCTTCCGGATATTTTGCCTTTACCTGATCAACTATACTTTGCAGATTCTTCCTGGTTTCACTTACAGGAATTCCCCTGAGGCCATCATTAGCTCCAAGCTCCAGGATAAAAACATCAACCTTTTGCTTTAAAATCCAGCCGATACGAGCCTTGCCGGCAGCAGTGGTTTCTCCGCTTAATCCGGCGTTTGTAATAATATATGGAAGCTTAAGCGAATCAATTTTATTGCCGATTATTGCCGGAAATGCTTCTCCGGGCTCAACACCCAATCCCGCAGTAAGACTATTCCCAAAAAAGAGAATATTTTTCTTTTCAGTCATAGCCAAGGTACTCAGGCTATCAGCAGATTTCCCCTGTAATTTTTTAGTATCACTGTTTCCACAGGCTGTAAGAACTGTGATTAGGAATAGCAGACTATATATTCTCGATTTCAGCATATAATTTGATCTATGAAAAACCGAAAATACTGTTTTAGGGTTTTGTTTCCTAAAGGGATTTTGGATGATGGTATTTGTATTTGGAATGCAGGTCTGAGAAGAATTGTTGATTTGATCTTATACGGGTATAGTTATTTCAGGAAGAGACAAGGTATTATAAGCTTAATCCTATCCTCTCATGATATTTTATATGAACAGGATATGAAAAAGACAACGGGTTTTCAAATGTGACTCAATGAAATTTATGAAGATACCGGGATGGCGGTTTCGATACCTGCAACTATCCTGCATTTGCAATGATCAGGTTAAAATTTTATACTTTTCTCACATATTCCGAAAAAACATCCTGAAATCTATATCTGTAACCCTAATTTAATTGATTTTACAAAAGTTCAATAAATTACTTATCATTTTTCTAAAAACTGTACTTTTGCGGATTAGAACAAAATTATGCTAAGAACACATACCTGCGGCGAACTGACCATAGCTGATTTGAATAAGGAAGTAACTCTAACCGGATGGGTGCAGAAATCGCGCGATCTGGGTGGGATGACTTTTATTGACATGCGCGACCGTTACGGAATCACGCAGCTTACGTTCAATTCAGATGATAATGCTGAAATGAGAGCGCAGGCACGTGAACTTGGACGGGAGTTTGTGATCAAAGTTAGCGGAAAGGTTATTGAGCGTTCTAATAAAAATCTGAAAATGCCCACCGGAGAGATTGAGATCAAGATTTCAAAGCTCGAGCTGCTCAATGCTGCAAAACTACCTCCTTTTCTGATCGAAGATGAAACCGACGGTGGTGATGATCTTCGCATGAAGTATCGTTACCTTGATCTTCGACGTAATCCTGTAAGAAGTAATCTGGTCCTTCGGCATAAAATGGCACAGGAAGTAAGGCGTTATTTGGATGGATTGGATTTTATTGAGGTCGAAACTCCTGTTCTGATTAAGTCAACACCTGAGGGTGCCCGCGATTTTGTGGTTCCAAGCCGTATGAATCCTGGTGAATTTTATGCTTTGCCACAATCGCCTCAAACCTTCAAACAATTGTTGATGGTTTCAGGTTTCGACAGGTATTTCCAGATCGTTAAATGTTTCCGTGATGAGGATTTGCGTGCTGACAGACAGCCGGAATTTACTCAGATCGATTGCGAAATGGCTTTTATTGAGCAGGAGGATATATTAAATGTTTTCGAAGGTCTTATCCGTACTTTATTTAAGAATGTGAAGGGTATAGATCTGGCGGAGGTTCCAAGAATGCAGTATGCTGATGCTATGCGTTTATATGGTTCTGATAAACCCGACACCCGTTTTGAAATGAAGTTCGTCGAGCTTAATGACATTGTAAAGGGAAAAGGTTTTCCGGTTTTCGATAATGCTGAACTGGTTGTTGGTATCAATGCGAAGGGCTGTGCAGAATATACCAGAAAGCAAATGGATGAGCTGACTGATTTCATCAAGCGTCCGCAGATCGGTGCTACCGGATTGATTTATTTACGTCATGGTGCTGATGGAAGCTTAAAATCTTCTGTAGATAAATTCTATAGTGAAGATGAATTGAAGAAATGGTCTGCTGCATTTAATTCTGAACCTGGTGATTTAATCCTGATTATGGCAGGCCAAACAGATAAGGTACGCAAGCAGCTGAATGAACTACGTCTGGAAATGGGTAATCGTCTTGGATTACGTGATAAAGATAAATTTGCACCTCTTTGGGTGCTTGATTTTCCTTTGCTGGAATGGGATGAAGAAAGCGGCAGATACCATGCAATGCATCATCCTTTCACTTCGCCTAAGCCTGAGGATATTGCTATGCTAGACAGCAATCCCGGGCAGGTAAGGGCAAATGCTTATGATATGGTTGTGAATGGGACAGAGATTGGTGGTGGTTCTATTCGTATCCATGATCGGGAATTGCAGTCATTAATGTTCAGACATCTTGGATTCAGTACTGAAGAAGCTCAGAAGCAATTTGGATTTTTACTGGATGCTTTTGAATATGGCGCCCCTCCACATGGTGGTATAGCATTTGGATTTGACAGACTGGTTTCAATTTTCGCCGGACTGGATTCAATTCGTGATGTGATTGCTTTTCCTAAGAATAATTCTGGAAGGGACGTAATGATTGATTCACCTTCAACTATTGCTGATGAGCAATTAAAAGAGTTAAAGATCAATACTACAGTCTAAGCGTTACAGCTCTCATATGAATCCTCTTAATTTTATGATTAAGGGGATTTTTGTTTTCCATGTCTGTCTTAAATATTACCTTTAATTATGATCAATCGTCGTAAATTCTTAACCGTTACCTCACTTGCCGGTGCTTCGGTAATCAGTGGAAACAGGGCCATGGCCAAATTTCCGGTTGCTTCGACTATAAACACTCCTATTGTCATTTCGACATGGGACTTTGGGATTGCAGCAAATGCCGCAGCATGGCGAATATTAAAAGATAAGGGCAGAGCATTAGATGCTGTAGAAAAAGGGGTTCATGTCCCGGAGGCTGATCCCAATAACCGGTCAGTGGGTTATGGTGGATTGCCTGACCGTGATGGACGCGTAACGGTAGATGCCTGCATTATGGATGATTTCGGTAATTGTGGAAGCGTTGCAGCTTTAGAGCATATTCTGCATCCTATTTCTGTAGCCCGAAGAGTAATGGAGAAGACCCCGCATGTAATGCTGGTAGGCGCCGGGGCATTGCAGTTTGCTCTTGATCAGGGTTTCAAAAAAGAAAATCTGTTGACTCCGGAATCAGAAAAGGCCTGGAAAGAATGGCTGAAAACTGCAAAATATAATCCCGAGATAAATGTTGAGAACAGACTTTTCAGTCCGGCAAAGCTACCCGGAAATCAGTACAATCATGATACCATCGGTATGATTGCCCTTGATGCTGCGGGGAATCTTTCAGGGGCATGTACAACCAGCGGTATGGCTTATAAGATGCATGGCCGGGTTGGTGATTCGCCAATTATTGGTGCCGGACTTTATATTGATAATGAAATTGGAGGGGCTACATCTACAGGAGTTGGAGAAGAGGTAATCCGTAATGTGGGCAGCTTTCTCGTGGTTGAATTAATGCGCCAGGGTTGTTCGCCTGAAGAAGCTTGTAAAGAAGCTGTAATGCGAATTATCAGGAAAAAGCCCGACACTGCCAGGCAGATTCAGGTCGGATTTCTGGCATTGAATAAAAACGGACAGTATGGTGGTTATGCGATTCAAAAGGGCTTCAGTTTCGCTGTTTGCGATCAAAAAGATCAGGAGCAGCTCATAAAATCACCGAGCTATTATTAAGATGGCAAATTATACCCTTGAAATCTGTGCCGGAACCTTAAATTCAGCCCTGATTGCACAAGCTAATGGTGCCGATAGGGTGGAACTTTGCGATAATCTTGCAGAAGGAGGAACAACTCCCTCTGCCGGCATGATTTCGCAGTGTAAAAAGTTGCTTCATATTCCTTTTTTTCCGATTATCAGACCACGTGGCGGTGATTTTGTTTATTCCAGGGCCGAATTTGAGGTAATGAAGGACGATGTAATCTTTTGCCGTAAACTGAATTGTGAGGGAGTTGTTATCGGAATGCTCCGGGAGGATGGGAATGTAGATGTAGAAAGATGCTCAGAGTTGATTTCACTTGCCGGATCTATGCAAATAACTTTCCATCGGGCTTTTGATCGCTGCAAATCGATGGAAAAGTCGCTCGAAGATATTGTTGGGCTTGGTTGTCACCGTATTTTAACTTCCGGAGGGAAAGTCCATGCAATTGATGCAAGGAATAAGCTAAAGTCGCTTGTTGAACAGGCAGGTTCAAGAATCAG
>JBAZHY010000146.1:0-5562 GCA_041652175.1 Pedobacter sp. | reverse complement strand
TTGTGTACGTAAACGTTACTATGGAAACTAAAAACACAATCAACCGCCGTCATTTTATTGCCGGAACAGGTCTTTTACTGACCGGATATGCTTTAAATCTTCAGGGAGCCGTTGCTCAACCTTCAGAACCAATCATTGATATTCATCAGCATACGGATTATGCCGGAAGAAGTCAGGATAAGATGCTTGCCCACCAACGTATGATGGGAGTAACCACTACGATTCTTCTGCCTGGGGGCAGGCCCCTGAATTATGGCTCAACGCATTATGGTGTGAGCAATGGATTACAGGTGAAAGCAGGTGGAAATGAAGTATGCTATCAGTATGCGAAAGACCGTGCTCCGGAAATGCTTTTCGGAGCATGTGAAGTTCCGGATTTTCCGGGTGCAATTCCGGAGCTTGAAAAATATCTGAAGTTAGGGGCAAAGATGATCGGGGAATTAAAGTTTAATGTGGATTGTGATTCTCCCGAAATGCAAAAGATCTATCAGCTTGCGCAGGAATATGATGTTCCGGTTTTAATGCACTGGCAGTATAATATGTATAATCGCGGATTTGAACGTTTCCATAAAATGCTGGAGAAGTATCCTAAAGTAACTTTTCTTGGACATTCGCAGACTTTCTGGGCAAATATTGATAAGAATCATACAGACCAGAATATTTTGTATCCTAGAGGTAAAGTTACTCCGGGTGGTTTAACTGATCGTCTGATGAGTGATTATTCAAATATGTATGGGGATATATCCGGAGGCTCAGGCTTAAGCTCTATGACCAGGGATGAAGATCACGCAGGGGCTTTTCTGAGCAAACATCAGGATAAAATACTTTATGGTAGTGATTGTGATGATTATGCCGGGCATGGACCTGCTTGTCAGGGTGCAGGAACTATAGCAGCAATTAAGAAACTTTCGGCCAGTAAAGCCATTGAGCGTAAGATCTTATATGATAATGCGAAGAAGATGTTTAAGCTTTGAGCTTAGCGTTCACGTTTTTTGATAATCTTTACAATTTCATCTGCGATCAGTTTATGTCCGGTATCCATGGGGTGTGTACCATCAGGTAAGAGCCCTTCCATTCCACCGGGGTGCCTTTTTACGTATTTATGAAAAACTTTCCATGAATTGATGAGCTCTGTATCCTCTGATTTTGCAAGCTTTATAACAGCATCTCTGTATTGGCGGAGTCTTTCATGACGGAAGGGCTCAAGTTTTGAACTCAACGGATTAGGAGTCAGCAATATCACCTTGCCATTCATTTTTTTAATCTCCCTGATAAAATAGGTAAGGTTGGCAATAAATACATCTAAAGGAACTCTGGATGAGGTTCCCTGACCCTTATCCTGATAAGCATCATTTAAACCGAAATTGAGGGTTACCCAATCCGGATGATGACTGAGGACAGCCTTTTCAAACCTGTCCATACCATGCTCAATTTTAGGACGGGGATAATCTTTCACCGAGCCGGTATGATTGCTGCCTACCCCCGAGTTAATCACTTTATTGGGTATTCCGGCAGCCGTTAAGTCTTCATGTATCCGTACAGCGTAGACTTTCTCAATTCCTTTTCTCGGAGCTGTTGTTGAATTACCGAAAGTGACAATGGTTAATTCCTTTTTTTCCTGCGCTGAAGAGAATGTGCTGAAAAGTATTACAAAGAGGACAGTCGAAATTCCGGAAAGATAGGGCATGTATTTTGTTCTCATTTTTTGTAATTGAAAGTCCAATGTAAGAAATGTTTAATCTCTTTCTTTAATGGGAAAGCCCTTTTGCTAAAGAAAGAGCTTTTATTTTTAGCATTCCAACAAATCAGGCTATCTTTCCATCGGCATACAGATTATTTGTTGCATGTGTTTTTTCCTCAGCCCTTACCGCTGCTTCTGTATCTTTATGGGTCGGCATCCAGTTATGATGGATATCGCATTTGTCTTCCGGCACACCCCGTATTACTACGGCTCTTTGCGTAGCATAAAAGGTATTATTATAGATTTCCATGGTAGTTCCTGCGATATTGGTATTGTCTTTACGATCGCGTCCGCCATGCATGTCAAAGCAATGACTTAATGAAATCCCCATTTCTACATTATTGCGGGCAATATATCCGCAGGACGGTCGTCCCGTGCCGGCCAGAGAATGACGATTCTCATTCAAAAGATTAAATTCTATCAGGGAAGATGCCTGATCATGACTTACTCCATATCCTAAACCGTTATACTGGCACTGATGTATAAAGTTATGATGAATATGATGTCCCGTGCCTGCCTGAAGACTGATACCTGCTCCTGAAAATGCAGAAATCTCACAGTTGTCTACCTGCAGATTAGGAAATTTGCACATGATTCCTCTTGAAGTTGGGAATTTGTAATAATAAGTATGACCGGGTCCACCTTTACTGAAAGCGCGTTTATGATGGTCGAGATATCTTTTTGGATTTGGACCCTGAAGACGAATTCCACTGATTCTTGCATTAGGACCCATAATATCGATCATACCGGGAGTATCAATTCCATCGCTGGTAATCTGAGCTCCTTCAGAACCATTATGGCCTCTGTCGCTTGCCAGGGTTACCCCTTCAGGAATCTTCAGTTTGATTTTATCGATATAGATAAAAGTGGTCATGTCAATGATCAGATCACCGGGAATAAAAACCACCTGTCCCGATTTAGCTTTTTCCAAAGCTTCAATCAAAGATTCTAAGGTATCTGCCGTGTAATTTCCCGAAGTAATTACATTCTTGTAGCCTTTACCACCACCAATTGGTCCGCTTGCATCAGGTTTTGCCCCATAAATGGTATTACCTACTTTTTTCCAGCTAGGTTTTTGCTTTCTATCAGAATTATTTTCTGATCCATTTTCAGCAGCTGATACCTGGGTGCCCAGACTTAAAGCAGCCAGCGAACTTAAGGATGCTGCCCTAACAAATTGTCTTCTGTTAAAATTTTTTACTGACATATACTATTATTTAGATAACCATTCTGTATGCGAAGTGATGCTGAATGCGGCTCCTTCCTCAAATTCATAGGTATAGTTGGCATAAGGGTCTTTAGAATCATTGACTGCCGGATTTTTAAATCCCTTCGCAAAAGTGATTGGTCCACATTCGATCCGGCTGTATTTGCCTTCGCGCTTTATACTTTTTATGGTATAGGTTGCATCTCTTTCTCCGGAAGTAGAAATGATAAGCTGCTCGCCGTTCAGACTGCCATTTCCCGGAAGTATCTGATCAACCAATACCCATCCGCTACCTGAAGGGTTTTTATTCATTTTTACAATTTTGCCCTTGATCTGTCCGCCTGATTTAAGGTTAAAACTTCCATGATTTAAAGTTGTTCCATTGACAAGGATAGCTTTATTAACCTGATTGTTCTGTTTTCTGATGAAGCCTATATTTCCTGACATGGAGGTGTTGTCAGGAAGCTTCATCAGCTTGTCAGATTCAGGATTGTAAAGAACATAATCGATAGCACCATTCGTATGCTCAATTTGAAGTGCTATCTGGGATTCATCACCATTGTCTATACGTTTTACAGATTTGATAAACGGATTTTGGCGATAGGGCTCAAATACAGAAACGAATGTACTGTTTAGGTCCTCACCTTTGCGATGCATCAAAACATATCCTAATTTTTTAGGATTGCCCGGTTTATTTTGAGGGGGATCGCCATCTGCAATTGCAACATCACCTGAAGGTGAAAGGGCATACATTCTCAGATGTACATTTTCATCTTCTTTTAGTCCGCGATATCCGGTTTCTGTTTTCCAGTCGAGCATAAATTGCGATGGAGGATTCATATCCCTTTGTACATTATAAAAAAATGAATAGCCATAAGGGGTTCCGCTAGCAGCGCTTCCTTTTTCAATATCTTCGCCTGCATAAGTGCCTTTATTTTGTGCACTAAGCTTCAAACCGGTATTTGTAATTTCTCCCGGAGGGCCATGGAAACTATAAAGATGATCATAACCTCCTTCAACTTTAAAAAGGTCGATAACATAGGCGTTGCTGTCTGCTCCGGCATCTATAAGGAGCATGGTTCTTTGATAAGTTTTGGTTTCAGGATAGGCTTTTTTCCCATCAATTTCGAAAACTCCGAAGCCTTTGATCTGTTTAAAGAGTTTGGTATGGCCACCCCAGATTTCTTGTTGAGGTTTTTCATTCACAAATACCAGATTATGTGAAGCAGTACTTCCGGTCCATTCGCGATTACTTGGAATATTAGTTGCAAACTCAGGATAACCATGATCAGGAGCAAGCCATTTACCAAATGCCAGAAGATCAAAGTTCATCAGGTCAGGATGTGCATGCATTATGGTTCTGCCATAGTTGCTGGCAATTGCCACACCGCTGTTTCCACGTCCGTTTTCAAGCAGGGCTAGACCAAAACCGCTCATCAGATAACCACCTTCAGCTCTTTGTCCGGCATTTTCTCCAATTCTTTTTATTTCCTTACTGGTGGCATCAGGATCAACTGAAAAGATGTTCCTTCCAAGTTTATCAGCGGAATTCTTATTAGCAATATAAGCTGCTTTGGCAAATTCAGGATCACGGGTGAAAATATAACCTTTGGTAATGAAATTAGGATCTGCATATCCATTGCTGACCATTCCGGTTGATCCGCTGTCACCCATATTCGGGATGGCTATACCTAATGCCGCCATCCGGTAGGCAGCAAGAAATGTGGTATTGAACTGCGGAAATTCTTTAATAATATTATGTTTGGTATAAGCAGGATATTCCTGAAGTCTTTCTGCAACTTGCGAAATCAACCTGCCCCACATTAATGCATAGCCCGGAGCACCTTCATTGGACGTTCCATCCCGGTCAAAGGTTGAGATCATTAAGGATGGGATATTTCCGCCATCTGATGCAAATATCCAGTCGATCCATTCATTGCTTTCAGGCTGGGAATCCAAAGCCATTGCACAAACAATCGCAGTAAGCTGGTGCATCCCCTGGTTGCCGGTAACTTGGCCGGATAATATTGATTTAAATGCGGTTCTCAATAAACCATTGTCTACATTCTGAACAAATAACATTCGGTTACCCTTTGTTCCGATTTTGTATTTTGCTGATTGATTTTTAAGGAAACTGTATAATTCAGGATTATCTGTGGTTCCATTCAAAATTTTGTCATAGGAATCGGCAAATGATGTAATGAGCCCCGTTTCCCAAATGCGACCGTGTATTTTTCCCATATTACGGCCACCATCAGAATGATACCAGCCTTTGTCGGCATAAGGTTTCCAGTCCATTTCGGGATAAACATCAGCAATACGGTCTAAAATAATGGCAGCTTTACGCGCATACATTTTGTCGCCGGTATACAGATATGCTTCTGCTAATGCCGCAAGCCCATCGCTGATATAATCCCATTTCTTCCATACATAATACCCGATGAAGCGGTGAGCCCGTCCATTCTGATCAATAAAACCAAAGCCATCATCTACGCCATATTTATGCAGGGGATCTGAAGGGTCGGGATGTTCAGTGTTGAAAAGCAGACTTTTATCACCTTTTGAAACATCAAACTGTCCGCGTTCATCAAGAGCACTTTCATAAAATTTACCA
>JBAZHY010000145.1:0-5575 GCA_041652175.1 Pedobacter sp. | reverse complement strand
TCGGAGTTTTAATTTTTACTTGTCCGTAACTTCCGAGCTCGCCATAACCCAGATCATCTGCGTAAATGTAAATGATATTTGGTTTAGAGCTTTTTACCTGTGAGTTACCTCTGAAAGGAAAAATCATCAGAAAGGAAAATAAGTATATCGTATACCGGAATTGTTGATTTTTAATATACTTCATATTTAATAAATGATAAAGTCGATAAATTTCTAAATTTAATTTATGATAAATATCCGGATTTACATTACCTGTTTACTTTTGTGTGTTTATATCTTTCCGTCTTCCGCACAGGAAAAGAAAAAGAACATCATTGTTTTTCTTGTAGATGATATGGGGTGGCAAGATACTTCGGTTCCTTTCTGGCATAAATCTACACCTCTGAATTCAATATATCATACCCCAAATATGGAGAGACTTGCAAAAAGGGGTATGAAATTCAGTAATGCCTATGCTAATTCAGTATGTACACCAACGCGTGTCAGTCTGATGACCGGGATGAATGTTGCTAGACATGGAGTTACTAACTGGACGAATGTAAAGAAGGATACACCCACTGATTATCCTGACAGTATTCTTATTCCTCCTGTGTGGAACCATAATGGATTGACTGCGACACGAGGAGTTGATAATGCAATTACTGCGACACCATTGCCGATGCTTTTAAAGAAGGCAGGCTATTTCAATATACATTGTGGTAAAGCACATTTTGCCCCTTATGGTAGTCCTGCATCTGATCCACTGAATATAGGCTTTGATGTAAATATTGCCGGATCTGCGGCAGGGCATCCGGGCAGTTTTCTGGCTGAAGACCGATATCGTAATAGTCCTGCCGACACACTTTGGGGGGTTCGGGGACTGGATAAGTATGCCGATCAGGGTTTAAATCTTACCGAAGCATTAACAAGGGAAGCTATTGCTACCCTTACAGCAAATAAAAAAAGTGGAAAGCCCTTTTTTTTATATATGTCTCATTATGCTGTACATATTCCATTCAGTAAAGACATACGCTTTTATGAGCGATATGTTAAAAAAGGTTTGTCTGATACGGAGGCGCGTTATGCTGCTCTTATAGAGGGAATGGATAAAAGTCTGGGAGATCTGATGGATTATCTGGATAGTGAAGGTATTGCAGATGAAACGTATATTCTCTTTCTTTCGGACAATGGAGGTTTAACACTCGCTCCTCCACGCGGAGGCGAAGCTCATACTCAGAATCTACCTTTAAAAATGGGGAAAGGATCCGTGTATGAAGGAGGTATACGAGTTCCAATGATTGCTGCCGGTCCGGGAATACCTAAATCTGCTACAACCAATCAATATGTTGGTATCGATGATATTTTCCCTACCATATTAGAGTTGGCAGGCTTGAAAAAATATAAAACTACACAACAGATTGATGGCGAAAGCATCATCCCCTTTCTTCGGGATGAGCAAATTAAAGATGAAGATAAAATTCTATTGTGGCATTATCCCAATAACTGGACCTCAGTGAATCTTAAAGGAATCTCCTGGGGATCTGCTATGAGAAAGGGTAAATGGAAACTACTTTATTTCCATAAAGCAGCGAAACTGGAACTTTATGATCTTCATGCGGATATTGGCGAAAAAAATGATCTTTCAGTTATGCAGCTGGGCATACTGAAAGAAATGGCAGAGCTGATGAGTGCTGAACTGAAGAAAAAAGGAGCTCCTATGCCAATATATAAGAAAACAGGCAAGCAAATTCCATGGCCTGATGAATTGTATCGTAATATTGCGGATTCTCTAAGCCGCTTGAAGGTTATTCAACCGCCCGGCGGCATAAATGCCCCGGCAAGAAAATTTATTAATCCAACCGGATTTCACAATTACAGACAGGGATTAGAGAAAAGCTATTTCAAATTTACCACAGAGAAGAAGGGGAGAGTGGTATTTATGGGAGGATCTATCACAGAACATGGCAATTGGAGGGATAAGATATGCACCTATCTTAAAAATAGGTTTCCAGATACTGAATTTGAATTTATCAATGCCGGAATCAGTTCAACAGGAAGTACGCCGGGCGCCTTCAGGTTAGAGCAGGATGTACTTTCTAAAGGTATGATCGATCTGTTCTTTGAGGAAGCAGCCGTTAATGACGAGGTGAATAATTTTAATGCTAAAGCACAGGTCAGGGGTATGGAGGGTGTTATTCGTCATACTTTACAGCGCGACCCCGCAGCAGATATTATCATGATACATTTTGCTGATCCACCTAAACTGGAATTATACAAAAAAGGAATAATTCCTGAGGTAATTACTAATCACGAAAAGGTAGCAGACAGATATAGTATAAACAGTATTAATCTGGCAAAGGAAATTACAGAACGTATTGGAGCCGGAGAATTTAACTGGAAGGATGATTTTAAAGATCTGCATCCTTCTCCTTTCGGACATGAGATTTATGCCCGGTCAATCACTACATTCCTGGATAATGCATACGCTAAGGCTTCATCAGCTGCTTCATTGCCTGCTGTACGCATTCTGCCTCAGATATTGGACAGATTCAGTTATACCTCCGGGCAATATTTAGGTGTAAAGAATGCTGAATTAAATAATAATTGGACGCTTGTGAACAAATGGCTGCCTGATGATGGTATTCCCGTCAGAAAACAATATGTAAACATCCCTGCCATCATTGCCGATAAGCCGGGTGCTGAGCTGAGTCTGAATTTTGCTGGTAAAGCTATTGGAATTTGTATTGCCTCCGGACCAGATGCAGGTATCATTGAATATAGTATTGATGGAGGGGACTTTAAGAAGCTGGATCTTTTTACTCAATGGAGCAGCGGACTTCATCTTCCCTGGTATCTGATGCTGGATGATCAGCTTTCTGACGGGAAACACATACTCAAATTAAGAATAGCCTCTGATAAGAACAGTAACAGTAAGGGTAATGCCTGCCGTATACTGCATTTTCTTGTGAACAACTAATTTCTGATTTATGAAATCTGATCAGCGGCAAAATCTTAGAATCACCGAATAGATTATAAAGAAGTTTATAAGACTTAATATATGTATTATCAGGATCCGGCGACAGATTAAAATTATATTTTGCCCTATCCTTATTTTTTAGCAAGTTAGTATTAACCTCCAAATCCAAAATTCAACGAACAATTTCAGGTATCCCTTATACCGACCTAGCAAGTGTTGAACAAGTGTTGACATACTCTTGAACAATACTCATGTCAGACTTAGGGCTGAGAGATTAGGTTTCCCAGGCTATGCGGTTAAATATTGATATACCGCACTTAGGTTATTTTAATAGCTACAGATTTGAAAAAATGGATAGTTATCAATCAAATAGCTTTTAACAGTTGCACCTTCCTGATTTTTATCTGAATAAACAGCATCTCTATAGAAAACTTTCAGGAATAAAAAAGGTGATCCATATTACGGACCACCTTTTTAAGATAAACTATAACAAAAAATTAAGCCAGATCAAATCTGTCAAGATTCATCACCTTATTCCAGGCTGCTACGAAATCATTTACAAACTTTCCTTTAGCATCTTCACTTCCATAAACTTCAGCAATTGCACGAAGTTCAGAATTAGAACCAAAGATCAGATCGGCACGTGTACCTGTCCATTTTACTTCCCCGCTTGCTCGGTCGCGGCCTTCAAATACCTGTTGCGATTCTGAAGTGGCTTTCCATTTAGTACCAAGATCCAGTAAGTTTACAAAGAAATCGTTACTTAGTGTTTCAGTATTTTTTGTAAATACTCCATGCTGCGATTGATCAAAGTTTGTGTTCAATACGCGCATACCACCTAAAAGTGCGGTCATCTCCGGAACACTTAGAGTTAACAGTTGTGCTTTATCAATCAGCATTTCTTCTGCCGGAGAGTTAACAGTTGATTTTATATAATTACGGAAGCCATCCGCATGCGGTTCAAGCACTGCAAATGATTCAATATCAGTTTGCTCCTGTGAAGCATCAGTTCGCCCTGCAGCGAAAGGAACACTAACCTGATGACCAGCATTCTTAGCTGCTTTCTCAACAGCAGCACATCCACCCAGAACAATCAGATCTGCTATTGAAATACTTTTGCCATCTGATTGAGCATTGTTAAACTCTTTTTGTATGTTTTCAAGAGTCTCAAGAACCTTTGATAGTTGTGAAGGATTGTTTACTTCCCAGTATTTCTGAGGTGCCAGTCGAATGCGTGCACCATTGGCTCCTCCACGTTTGTCTGATCCACGGAATGTAGAAGCAGAAGCCCATGCAGTAGATACCAGCTGGGAAACAGAAAGACCTGAGTCAAGTATCCTAGCTTTTAATGAGGCGATATCATTGTCATCAATCAGCTTATGGTTAAGTGCCGGGATAGGATCCTGCCAGATCAGTTCTTCTGAAGGCGCTTCTTTACCCAGGTAACGCGAACGTGGGCCCATATCACGGTGAGTCAGTTTGAACCATGCACGTGCAAAAGCATCGGCAAAAGCATCCGGATCTTCATGAAAACGTCTGGAGATCTTCTCATATACCGGATCCATACGCAGTGCTATGTCGGTGGTCAGCATAGTAGGAGCATGGCGTTTTGAGGAATCATGTGCATCCGGTACAGAATCAGCTCCCATACCAAATTTTGGTTTCCATTGATGTGCACCTGCCGGACTTTTGCTTAATTCCCAGTCGTAACCAAACAGATTCCAGAAAAAGTTATTGCTCCATTTAGTTGGAGTTGTAGTCCATGCACCTTCCAGCCCGCTACCTATTGTATCCCCTGCATTCCCTGTGCCATAAGTGTTTTTCCAGCCTAAACCTTGTTCCTCTATTCCGGCTGCTGCTGGTTCAGGACCCACATATTTACCAGGATCCGCTGCTCCATGAGTTTTGCCAAAAGTATGTCCGCCGGCAATAAGCGCAACAGTCTCTTCATCATTCATTGCCATACGGGCAAATGTATCACGGATATCGCGGGCAGCAGCAATCGGATCAGGATTTCCGTTAGGACCTTCAGGGTTTACATAGATCAGACCCATTTGAACGGCAGCTAAAGGATTTTCAAGCTCGCGATCACCTGTATAACGCTTATCGTCTAACCATTCTTTCTCAGAACCCCAGTAGATATCCTCTTCTGATTCCCAAACATCTTCACGTCCGCCACCGAAACCAAAAGTTTTAAAGCCCATGGATTCCAGAGCACAATTCCCGGTCAGAACCATTAAATCAGCCCATGAAATTTTCCTGCCATATTTTTGTTTAATTGGCCAAAGCAGCAGGCGTGCCTTATCGAGATTGACATTGTCAGGCCAGCTGTTTAGCGGAGCAAAACGTTGTGATCCGGATCCGGCACCCCCTCGTCCGTCCTGAATACGATAAGTTCCGGCACTATGCCATGCCATACGAATGAAAAATGGCCCATAATGTCCGTAATCTGCAGGCCACCAGTCCTGAGAGGTAGTCATCAGATCAAAAATGTCTTTTTTTACAGCATCCAGATCAAGACTTTTAAACTCCTCAGCATAATTGAAATTATCACCCATTGGATCAGACAGATTAGAATTCTGACGAAGGATGTTCAGCTTTAACTGATTTGGCCACCAG
>JBAZHY010000144.1:0-5602 GCA_041652175.1 Pedobacter sp. | reverse complement strand
CCTTCTGCAATCAGATATTGTCCGCTTGCGCTGCCCAGGAACACAAAAACTCCTGCCCAGATATGAATGGACAGGACAGAAGCGCCTTCGGCAAATTCAGCAGAATAAAAATATCTGTAAATATAATTTGAGGCAAAAGTCATGAACACTGCAATAATCAGACTGATAATTACCATCAGGTCGTACATATCCACTAATCTTTTCTGATATCGTACAGGATCATCCCTCCGGGCATTCATTATGGCTGGAAATACAGAGGTTACAATAGCTACGGGGATGAAGTACCAGCTTTCGCTCCAGTTAACCACGGTAGAATAAATGCCTAAAGCACCTGCACCCAGAAAGCTTTCAACCATTAACTGACCGATTTTCATATACACTGTAACCAGAATCGCTGAAAAAGCAAGTGGCCATGAATGTTTCAACAGATACGAGGCAAGACCCGGTTCATACGACCATTCTGTGATCCGGTTACCTTTAAGCCGGTAGGTAATCAGGTATCCCAAAGCAAGTAAAACCGCATCAGCCAGTATAGTCCAGACAAACCAATAAAGCGGAGCGGAAATATAAATAAGTAAAAGTTTAACACCTGCCGAAATCAGGTTACCTGCAACCTGAACCATCATTACATATTTACCCTGTACCTTCGATTGAAAATAGCTGTCGATAATATTCAGGGATTGTGCAATCCCCACTCCTGAAGCAATCAGGATATAAGAAAGCGGAATATCACCCCGATTACCTTTCAGCAGAATATAGGTTAGTCCGGCAAGTGGAATAATCAGAATTCCGGCTAGTAAGCGCATCATAAAAGCTGTTCCCAGTAATTTATTCTTCTTTTCGGGTTTTGCCAGAAGCTCTCGGGTAATAAAACCATCGAGTCCAAGTGCTGCTGCGGCAAGAAAAAAAGTAACAAAAACTAAAGGATAGTTCAGGAGGCCATTAGCCGTTTTACCGAGATAATTCGCAACGGCAATTCCCGCAAGTATTCTAATACCCAGACTTCCTACCCTGGCAAGGAACAGCCAGCCGGTGTTCTTCAGGTATTTATCAAAAGCTTGCTGGTCAAAACCGGGTACCGCTGGAAACTTCATTAAAACAAATATAAAAGAAAAGCCCCGGAATAAATCCGGGGCCGCTCGTGTATTATTTTAAAATACTTTCGTACTCTTATTGATTCACAAACTTCTTTGCATTGATTTTACGTTCATTCTCTGTAAGATAGATCTTTCGTAAACGCATACTCTTCGGAGTAATTTCAATGTATTCATCGGCCTGAATATATTCCATTGCTTCTTCGAGCGAGAATTTCACTGCCGTAGCAATACGGGTATTATCATCAGTACCGGATGCACGCATATTAGTTAATGCTTTTCCTTTAACCACATTTACGACCAGATCATTATCACGAATATGCTCGCCCATGATCTGCCCTTCATAAACATCAACTCCCGGCTCAATAAAGAAACGTCCGCGATCCTGAAGCTTATCAATTGAATATGCAGTAGTGGTGCCTTTTTCCATTGAAACCAGAACTCCGTTCAAACGGCCCGGGATAGTCCCTTTCCATGGCTCATAAGCCTTAAAACGATGAGCCATAATTGCCTCACCGGCAGTTGCGGTAAGTACATTGTTCCTGAGTCCTATGATTCCGCGTGAAGGGATTTCAAACTCCAGGTGCTGAAGATCCCCTTTAGGCTCCATGATCAGTAATTCCCCTTTACGCTGAGTTACAAGCTCAATAACTTTACCGGATACCTCTGCAGGAACATCGACAATCAGCGTTTCAATAGGTTCACATTTCACACCGTCTATCTCTTTGATAATTACCTGTGGCTGTCCTACCTGTAGTTCATACCCTTCACGACGCATTGTTTCGATCAGGACAGACAAATGGAGGATACCGCGACCGTAAACAAGGTAGGAATCCGGTGATTCAGTCTCAATAACTTTCAATGCCAGGTTCTTTTCCATCTCTTTATAAAGGCGTTCACGCAAACGCTGTGAGGTTACGAATTTACCTTCTTTACCAAACATTGGCGAATTGTTGATGGTGAACAACATATTCATGGTTGGCTCATCAATTTTGATAACTTCCAGCTGTTCAGGTTTTTCGAAATCGGCAATGGTATCGCCAATATCAAATCCTTCAATACCTACAACTGCACAAATATCACCTGAAGAGACCTCTGATACTTTAATTTTTCCAAGGCCTTCAAAAGTATATAATTCTTTAATTCGTGACTTTTGAATTGTTCCATCACGTTTCACCAAAGAAACAGGCTGATTTTCCCTGATCACCCCACGTGCTACACGACCGATGGCGATCCGTCCGACAAAAGATGAATAATCCAATGAAGTGATCTGCATCTGCAGTGTTCCGTCAGCGCTTGGCGCAGCAGGAATATGCTCAAGGATAGTATCCAGTAAAGGGGTAATATCTTCAGTTTGTACCTTCCAGTCGGTATTCATCCAGCCCTGCTTTGAGGAACCGTACAATACAGGAAAATCCAGCTGATCTTCTGTTGCTTCCAGGTTAAAGAAGAGTTCAAAAATTGACTCATAAACTTCTTCGGGGCGGCAGTTTTCCTTATCCACTTTGTTAACTACCACTACAGGCTTTAATCCGAGCGAAAGAGCCTTTTGAGTAACGAAACGGGTTTGTGGCATAGCACCTTCAAAAGCATCTACCAACAGAATTACTCCGTCTGCCATTTTCAGAACACGTTCTACTTCGCCACCAAAGTCGGCGTGACCCGGAGTATCAATAATATTGATCTTAACACCTTTATAGTTTACAGAAACATTCTTGGAAACGATAGTAATACCACGTTCACGTTCAAGATCATTGCTATCCAGTATCAAATCACCGGTTTCCTGATTGTTGCGGAACAGATTGGTCTGGTGTAAAATTTTATCAACCAGTGTAGTCTTACCGTGGTCAACGTGAGCGATGATCGCTATATTCCTTATTTTCTGCATTAAAAAATTATTTGTGATTTTTTCGCAAAGGTACGATTTAATAAGAAAAATAATGCAAAAACATTCATCAGAGAAAACTGAGCTATAAGCAATTGAGAAAATTCAGCTCAGAGTAGTCTCAGCTAATATTATCCAACAGAGTCTGCTTAAAATAATTACAGGGAACTGACGCTCAATAAATTAAATTTGGGTAATTTTACACCATGGATATTCAGCTCATATTAGTACTGTTGGTATTTCTTCTGGCTGTTTTATATCTCGGACGCATGTTTTACAGAAGTCTCAACAGCAAAAAGGGATGTGCGAGCAATTGCGGAAAATGCTCAGCAGATTTCAGTAATATTAAAACTTCCGATATAAAATAAAGAAGAACTCAGTTTTGCTTTTCAATCAGGCATACTGCATAAGCAACCAAACCTTCTTTGCGGCCTATAAAACCCATGGTTTCATTCGTAGTTGCCTTTATTGAAATATCATCTTCCGAAATCCCTGCTGCTTCTGCAATTTTATGCTTCATCATTGGAATATAAGGATTGATTTTAGGAGCCTCGAGGCATAACATTGCATCGATATTACCCAGATTCCAGCCCCTCTGATTCAAAAGTTTAACACATTCGCTCAGCAGTATAAGACTGCTGATCCCTTTCCATCGTTCATCAGTATTCGAAAAGTGATAACCAATATCGCGTAAATTTGCTGCACCTAAGATTGCATCACATATGGCATGAACCAGTACATCGGCATCTGAATGGCCACTGGCTCCTGAAGTATGTTCAAGCTTTACTCCGCCTAATATAAATGGGTGATTTTCAACTAACTGATGGACATCAAATCCAAAACCAACTCTGATCTTCATTAAATTATTTCTCAAAATTAAATACAAGGGAAAAGCGCAGGGTTTGGGCAAGCGGACTGATTTGCTGATTTGCGAGAAGATAAGCAAAATCCAGATTAAAAACACTGTACTTTACTCCTGCACCAACTGTAAAATATCTTCTGTCGCCCTTTGTTGGTGTTTCATAAAAATATCCTGTTCGGACAGCAAACTGCTTGTTGTACCAATATTCTGTACCAACTGAATAACTGATTTCATTAAACTCTTCAGAAAAGCCCCCCGGAGCATCAGTAAATGAGCCAAAAATTGCTCCAGGTACCGAACGGTTAGGATCTTTGCCATCAATTATTTCTCCGTTTTCATCCCGTATCGGATTAGTTGGAACCATTAGTTTATTCAGATCGAGAGCTACGGTAATGGTATTCAGATCATCGAGTATAAAAGTACTTGCCGTTCCAAGCTTCAGATTTGTTGGCAAAAATGATTTAGATCCGCCTTCTGAATAGCTCATTTTTGTTCCAATATTAGAAATATTAACTCCAAAGGCCAGTTCAGCATCCTTACCCAATAAAATAGTTCCCTGTTTAAAATAACCAGAAATATCAGCCGCCAATGCTGTTGCGGGCTGAATATCCTGTCCGTTAAACTGCCCGTTACTTAAACTCGACCGGATATATCTGATTGCAGAGCCCAATGAAAATCCCTCTCCAAACTTTCGCGAAAAAGTACCCTCGAGTGAAAACTCATTAGGGCTATAAACTCCAATATCATTTTGACTGTTATCGGTTAGCTGAATAGATCCGTAAGAGAAATAGCGCAATGCAGCGCCGATTGTATTTCTTTCATCCAATTGATGGTAAAAAGTTAAATATCCAAGATCCACATCAGGAACAAGATTTCTTAACCAGGGGGTATAAGAAGCCGAAAGTCCAGTGGGTTTATCAAGAAAAGCAAGCTTGGCAGGATTCCAGTGTAAAGAATTGGCATCAGGGGAAATTGCAACGCCAACCTCTCCCATTGCACCTGATCGTGCATCGGGAGTAATTAACAAAAACGGTGCAGCAGTTTGTATCGTATTAACACGCTTACCATCACTTTGCGTAGCTTGTGCCCAGGTCAGGACAGGTATCCCGGCTAAAAAAAAAGCTAAATAATTGCAAAACGATAGTTTGTTAATCATTAATCAAATAAATCAACCCAAATCTATACTTTCCTAAAACTAAATATAAGTAATTATAAAGATATATTTTAAATCCTCCGAATGCCGGGAGCTTTCTTCGGGAATAACAAAGTGCTTTTGATAAAATTATAAATTAAATCTTATTACGGAATAAGAATAATAAACAGCAGAAATCATGCTATTACCATCACACTTTGCCTATCCCAAATACCATCAGTATTACAATATTTATGTTATATAACGTTTAAAATTCAATTTCACGTATATTCTTTGAAACCTTATTTTAACTTTTTCGTTTGAATAAAAAGCTTGTTGAGAACGCGGCAAGGATTAAAAAAAAGCATTGGCGTTGTTAAGCAATTTTGTATTTTTAAAAAATTAATGCTCCAATTACACCGAAAGTAATGAAACAAATTTCTATATACTTTACCACAAGCCTTTTATTATTAGGTATTTTCACCTCCTGCAACAAGCAAACTGGTAAATCTTCAAAAACCGGAATGGCTTATAACAATAAGTACAATGGCGGATTTGAAGTAAATTCTAAAGTAAAGCCAGGCCCTGGTCCGGGACTTATTGCCATTGAAGGTGGTACATTAGATCGG
>JBAZHY010000143.1:0-5611 GCA_041652175.1 Pedobacter sp. | reverse complement strand
CAGCTATTCCCTGATCATACTTAATGAGCTGAAAGAGATCGGTGATGGCCTGACACAGCAGCTTCAGACTGCGATCAGCAGAGGGACTAATATTATTGTATTTCCTCATCTGGATAGCGATCAGACTGACTTGAGAAAGTTTCTTCAGGTACTTGGTACTGATTTACCGGTGCAGGTAGTTACTGCAGAAAGTAAAGTTGCTTCCATAAATCTGCAGCATCCTGTTTTTAAGGGTGTTTTTGATCAGATTCCTCAGAAAATGGATTTGCCGGTGGCAAAAAAATACATCCGGTTCAATACTCAGAGCAAACTGAGCCGACAAAATTTAATGGAATTGCAGGGCAGGATACCCTTTTTTAGCGAGTACCGTTTGGGTTCAGGAAAAATTTATCTTTCAGCAGTTCCATTAAATGAAGAAACAAGTAATTTTGCAAGACATTCAGTATTCGTTCCAGTCATGTATCAAACGGCTCTTTTATCACTAAGGAATCAGAATCTTTATCATCAACTGAATGCTGAGCAAATGATAGAATTGCCAGATCACGTTAAACTCAAATCAAACCCTTCAATTGAAAGCTATTGATTTTGAGGTAATTCCTGATCTTAGACAAAATGAGAACTTTTCCCGGATCTATATTGCTGATCAGATCAGACATAGTGGAAATTATCAGCTTAATAAAGAGGATAGTCTGATTGCAGTACTTTCATTTAATGATGAAGGCTCAGAATCTGATATGGGTTTTGCATCTATTCAACAGATCAGGGATAAATTGCCTCAGCAAAAGATAGACGTGATTGAACCTGATTCGGGGCCAATTCAGAATGAAATAAAAACTATTAATCAGGGACTGTCTTTATGGAAAGTTTGTCTGATATTGGCTCTTTTATTTTTTGCCCTTGAGATCCTGTTGATCCGCTTTTATAATAGAACTCAAATTAAACCATTATACAATTGAAGAATTTATTAATTCAGTCTGCAACAATTCTTTACCCGGGCAGTGATTTCAGTGGTAAGACCGCTGATGTGCTGATCGTGAAAGGCAAGATTTCCGGGATAGCTGCAAAAATTGCTGTCCCTGATTCGGATACTAAGGTGATTCCTGCAAAAGGCAAATATCTAATGCCCGGTTTTTTTGATCTTAACGTAACAATTGGTGAGCCGGGACTGGAAACGCGTGAGGATATTACTACCGGCTGCAGTGCTGCGGCTGCCGGAGGTTTTACCGGTATAGCCGTGATGCCGGAAGCGCATCCACCCGTTCATTCCAAGGCTGAAGTCTCTTATTTAATCAATAAAGCAAAAGCTAATCTGGTGAATGTCTTTCCGATTGGCTGTATTAGTCATAAGCGGGAAGGAAAGGAACTGGCCGAAATGTATGATATGCAGCAGGCGGGAGCTATTGCATTTTCGGATGGTAACAAACCGATAAGTAATGCAGGATTGATGAGCCGCGCTTTATTATATACCAGAACTTTTAACGGACTGATTATGACTCATGCTGAGGATGAGGATATTGCATCGAAAGGGAAAATGAATGAGGGCGTGATGAGCACCTATCTGGGCATGAAGGGTAATCCATCTCTTGCGGAGGAGCTGATGATTTCCCGCGACCTCTACCTTGCGGAATACAATGATGCACGAATACATTTCAGTACTATCAGTACTGCAAGGGGAGTTGATCTGATCAGAAAAGCAAAGAAAACCGGAGTGAAAGTTACCTGTGATGTAGCTGCCCATCAACTGGTATTCACCGAAGATGACCTGATAGGGTTTGACAGTAATTACAAGGTAAATCCGCCTTTACGAACTAAAGCCGATCAGAAGGAGTTGATTAAAGGTTTGAAAGACGGAACCATTGATGCAATTGTTTCGCAACATAACCCTCATGAGATTGAATTTAAGAATGTTGAGTTCGAAATCGCAGCATTTGGTATCATTGCATTGCAAACGGTATTACCTATGGCTCTCAAAGCAGGTTTAAGTCCTGAGTTGATTCTTGAAAAATTGGCTGTCGGACCCAGAAATGTACTTGATGTAAAATTGCCTGAGCTTCAAACCGGAAATTCTGCTAACTTTATTCTTATAGATCCTTCAGAGGAGTGGATGTTTGATGGAAAATCGAATAAGTCAAAATCTTCAAACTCACCTTTTATGGGTCAGAAGCTACAGGGAAAGGTTAATCTGGTATGTAACAATGATCAATATCTCATTTATTAAAAAGAAGATATGAACACAAATATAAAGCGTTCGATGCTTGCTGCTCTGGGGCAGTTTGCTTCAGTAAACAATCAGGATCATCAGCCTTTTTTTCAATTGCTCACAAAGGTGTTCTCTGCCGATAAAGATTATCTCGATAAAGTAGCACTTCTTGATGAAGCCTTTGATGAACACCCGCTTTATGAATCGTTAAGGGAATCTTTTTTTGATTTACTGATGATAAACTTCTTAAATGAAGATGTCCGCAAATTGGAGGAAGATTATCTGGATTCTCCTGAATGGGAAAAAATTGAGGAAGAAACCATCGATCGCGGAACGGAATTGCTGAATCTGATACTTTATTTACAGGAATGTCAGGATGAGGCAATTGAGCCCGAACTGACTGATTTCCTTCGCGAATTTCTATTGGTGGATGAGGATGAATTCCAGGATGAACATCGTATCTATGAAGAGGTGATTGCCAATCAGATTCTGGTTGACAGTACTTTGAAGGAACTTGTCAGAGTCAGTGCAACAATTCCGGAAAATTCAGAGTTAAAGGAATTGTTTTATCCAATGATCGGATTTTTCAGGAATCCTGATCCCGGGGATGGGGAATTTGCAGAATTTTTAAAGTATAGTACTAATCCTGATTTTGATTCAGCAATTTATGCTCTATTGATCTCATATAATAATCAAGATTAAAAAATGGAATCAACATTAGAAAACTTAAACAAATCTGCAATAAACAATGGTTTAATTGTAGGTGTTTTATCAATTGTGATCGGGGTGGTAACGTATTATGTTTTCCCATCCCTGTTAGGATCTATGGCTTTTGGTATAGTATCATTATTGATCTCGATGGTTATTTATATTTTTTTTACGTTAGACCTGAGAAAGAAGATAGGGGGTTTCTGGACTTTCAGGGAGGCATTGAGGGGAATATTCCTGATGGCTTTTGTTGCCGGCTTGCTCTATTCGGTGGTAAATTATGTTTTCTATAAATTTATTGAGCCCAATGCTTTTGATAAAATTGCCTCTTATATGGAGTCAGGCATGACAAAGACTCTTGAAAATATGGGTATGGATCAGGAAAAGATTGACGAAGCAGTCAGCAAGCAGATCGAGGGGGTACAGGCACAATATCAGCCAACAATTGCTCAGTTTTTTAAGAATATAGGTATTTCTGTTATTGTTCAGTTTGTGATGTCGCTCATTTTTGCTGCAATCTTTAAGAAAGAACAGCCTGTTTTTGCCAGTATTGAAGAGGAAGAACGATAATCATTTAAATTTTCGGCGTGCAGGTTTTGTCATTTTTATTGATGAAATTTGCACGCTTTAGTTTTAGACGGGAATTTTTTAACCCATAATCTGAACGCATATCTCAAATCTAAGATGGATATATCTGTAGTTGTACCATTATATAATGAGGCTGAATCTCTGCCTGAACTAACTGAATGGATCAGTAGGGTAATGATTGAAAATGGATTCAGCTATGAAATTATTCTGGTAGATGATGGTAGTGATGATGGTTCATGGGCAGTAATTGAACAATTAAAAGCTGGTCTCTCTGCGATTGTAGGTATTAAGTTTCGTCGTAATTACGGTAAATCTGCTGCCCTGAATGTAGGTTTTGAAGCTGCTCAGGGAAATGTGGTCATCACCATGGATGCTGACCTGCAGGATAGTCCTGATGAGATTCCTGAATTATACCGAAGAATTATCGTAGAAAAGTTTGATCTCGTATCCGGATGGAAGCAAAAGCGTCATGATCCTTTAAGCAAAACTATTCCGACAAAACTTTTCAATAGCGTTACCCGCCGGATGTCGGGAATTCATAATCTTCATGATTTTAATTGTGGATTGAAAGCTTATCGTAAAGAAGTTGTCAAAAGCATCGAAGTATATGGTGAAATGCATCGCTATATCCCGGTTATCGCTAAATGGGCTGGATTTAAAAAGATCGGAGAGCAGATTGTAGAACACAGAGCCCGTAAATACGGTACCACAAAATTTGGCTTAAGCCGTTTTATAAATGGTTTCCTGGATCTTCTGTCAATTTTCTTTGTAGGCAAATTTGCTAAAAGGCCAATGCATTTTTTTGGTACTATGGGAGCCCTGAGTTTTTTAACCGGTACTATAATGGCATTGTGGATCATAGGTGAAAAGTTGTATCACATTACTATGCATATTCCATATAATCGTGAAGTAACTGATCAGCCATTGTTTTACATCGCACTTGTAGCCATTGTGGTAGGCTTTCAGCTCTTTCTTACCGGATTTATTGCTGAACTTGTTTCCCGGAACTCTCCTGAGCGCAACACTTATCAGATCGAAAAAACTGTTTGATATTAAAGGATTGAACGCTTATTTTATAATGTATAAATTCGATATCAACTCTTAACATGTTTTTTTCCATCATCATACCGCTATATAATCGTCCGCAGGAAATAGACGAACTGCTGCATACCCTAACTCAGCAAACTTATACCCGGTTTGAAGTTTTGGTTATTGAAGATGGATCAAAACTTGATGCCCGGGAAATTGTTTACTCTTATAAAGATAAGTTGGATATCAGCTATTATTTTAAAGAGAATGCAGGCCAGGGTTTTGCCAGAAACTACGGTTTTGAAAGGGCTAAAGGCGATTATTTCGTTGTCTTTGATTCAGATTGTCTGATACCGGTTAATTATCTTGAAATAGTGAAGAACTATCTTCTGGAGCATTCGCTTGATGCATACGGTGGTCCGGATGGTGCTCATCCATCTTTTACTCCGGTACAAAAAGCAATCAGTTATTCCATGACTTCGCCATTTACTACCGGCGGGATCAGGGGAAATAAGAAACATATTGGCACTTTTCATCCCCGGAGTTTTAATATGGGAATTTCAAGAGAGGTTTGGGAACGTACGGATGGTTTTATTCTGACCCGCCTTGGTGAAGATATTGAATTCAGTATCCGTATTCATTCCATGGGTTTCAGGATAGGATTGATCCCGGATGCAATTGTTTATCATAAACGAAGAACTGATCTTAAACAATTTTATAAGCAGTTACATTTCTTTGGCAGGGCAAGGATCAATATTTATAAACACTTTCCTTCAGAGCTCAAAACCGTACATTTCTTCCCTGCACTGTTTACTTTGTTTTTAGCATTGAGTCTGATACTAAACCTTATTTCCAGTCCGCTGAAAGAATGGTGTAATACCCTGCTCGCTATATATATATTGTTGATATTTTTTCACTCCTGGAGCCGAAACAGATCAGCAAAAGTTGCATTTTTGAGTATTGCCGCTTCATTTGTTCAGTTAACTGCATATGGACTTGGCTTTATGCAGGATTTTTGGAAAAGAATAATTTTAAGAAAACAATAAAATATGGATAAGACTTTGTCGGTAGATCGGAAGAGCACAC
>JBAZHY010000142.1:0-5615 GCA_041652175.1 Pedobacter sp. | reverse complement strand
TTCTGCATCAGTCTGGAATATCCCTCCGGTAGTCAAGCCCCATATTTCGCCCAAATTATGCCCTACATAGTAGTCTGAAATAATTCCGCTGGGATTACTGAACTTTGTAATTTTGGCTGAATAATCAGACAACAAAGCTGTTGCACCATACCTTACACTACCAGTATTATCACGCCATCCAAGAGTCAGATCCCACCCTTTAGTAGACAAGTCAGCAGCGTTTGCTTGTGGTTCGCTTACCGCAAGAATAGCCGGCATGGTTTGTGATCTGGTAAGCATATTCTTGGTATCTCTTCTGTAGATATCGAAAGACCCGCTTAATCTGTTGTTAAACACGGCAAAATCAAGTCCTAAATTCTGTTGAGTAACGGTCTCCCAGGTTAATGTCGAACTAACCAATCCAGGAGCAGAAATTGTCATTGGCCTATCTCCATTAATCAGATAATTTACTTCACTGGCATTAAGTGTTGGAATATATGGATAGTAACCCGCTACATTCTGATTACCCAAATTTCCATAGGAAGCCCTGATCTTCAACATATCTATAGACTTCTTTAGGCCTGAAAAGAATGCTTCATTATCTACACGCCATCCCAATGATGCTGAAGGAAAGAATGCGAAACGATCTTTCTTAGGAAATTTCGAAGAACCGTCATATCGACCATTAAACTCGAATAAATAGCGGTCATCAAAACTATAATTAAAACGAGTAAATGCACCCCGAATCGCATATTCATTTATACTGTCATATGCAAACCTATCACCGGATGCCAGATTCATATATGGCAAGCTATTGATAATCAAATTACGACGTTCTGCCTGAGTAAAATTATATTGGGCATTCTCCTGATTAAACCCGATCAGTCCTTTAAAATAATGCTTATTATTTAATGTTTTTTCATAATCAGCATAGGCATTAAATACATAATATTTATCATTATACCCCGATCTGATTACACGGCTGGGATTACTCCCTCCATAGTATCCTATCACATCGCCTTTATTATTATAAAAAGGTTGCTGTGCAGAATAATTCAATTCCTTTCTGTTTGATGCATTGAATGAATAATCAACATTCAAAGTCATGTTTTTTATTGGGGTAATTTTAACCAGACCAGTCATCCACATATCGTTGATATCCCTTGTTTGATAACCTCCCTCACTTAGCATTTGAGCCGGATTTAAAATAGATCCTTCATGTGTCCAATTGCCATTAGGGTCTTTATAAGGTTGAGTGGAATATATATGTTGCTGAAAGATTGTGCTACCCTCTGCAAATTCATTTCTGAACCATGGATGATTAGGAGGAAATTTTTTGGTACTATTATTAATTGAGATCTTGCTTCCGACAGTAAACCAGTCTAATATCTTATAGTTTACATTCGTCATAAAGTTGTAACGCTTAAATCTCTCATCGAAAAGGTCAGGATTTGTTAGGCCTTTTTGATTCAAATAGGACACAGAGGTATAATAATCAAATTTTTCGCCCCCCCCTGAAACACTGGCAGTATGCTGTTGCATTGGATAATTATCGGCCTGCAAAATTTTTTCCCAGTCGGTATTGGCAACACCAGTCCAATCATTTGGAGATGACGGGTGTATAATAGCCGAGGGCTTCGTTGGATCATTATAATGAGCCATCATTGCAGTCATTGTAATATCATCATAATAGTTACGACCATTTACTCGCATATAAGCCTCATTCATAAATCCAATTCTCTCCTTTGTATCTATGAAATGAATTCTAGTAGTAGGTTCATTAGTCACAAAATTGGTTGATAGAGAGATTTTTGGTTTTTCATTCTTCTGTCCGCTTTTGGTAGTTATTAACATTACTCCATAAGCTGCACGTGCCCCATATATTGCGGCAGAAGCTGCATCTTTTAATACAGTAACACTTTCAATATCATTAGGATTAAGTTGATTTATATCCATTGGAATTCCATTCACCAGAATTAATGGACTTCCTCCATTGATTGAAGTATTACCACGAACATTAAATGAGGAACCCTGGCCCAGAGATCCATTACCCTGTGTGATATTAAGATTGGATACCGTGCCCTGAAGACCCTGGCCCAGATTTGTAATAGGCCTGCTTTCCAATACTTTTGATGAAACCGTTGAGACTGCACCTGTCAGGTTCGTCTTTTTCTGTGTTCCATAACCAATTACTACGACCTCTTCCAGATTTGCAGCATCTTCCTGCATACTAACATTGATGGCGGTCCGGTTATTTACAGGAATCTCCTGGGTTATATACCCGATATAACTAAAAACCAGAATATTGTTATCGTCAGGAGTATTTAAAGAATACTGACCATTTAAATCGGTGCTGGCACCAATATTAGTACCCTTAACTTTAACACTTACCCCTATTAGTGGCTCTCCTTTGCGATCTGTAACCTTACCGGTAACCGAAACTTTTACCTTCGCATCCATAGGTAAATCATTCTCTATTTCTATCTGATCATTAACAGGTATTTTAGTCCTGATGTTACTCAGAACAATGCGATTATCAAAGGCTTCATACGAAATACCATTAGAATTAAAGAGTTCATTCAATACCATGCCTAATTTTTGATCTTTAGCTTGAATTGACACCTTTTGATCAATATTAATTACATTCCTACTGTACACAAATTTGATATTTGCATCCTTCTCGACTTGTTTTAATGCAGTACTCAACCTGGTATCATCCATTGAAATACTCACAACCCGATTCAACACTGCCTGAGCATTACTTTTTTCTGCAAACGAGATCCCTGTAAACAGAATTGCAATTACTATCTGACTAAATATGTTCTTCATGATATTGCGTACAGCAACATTTTTAAGTATAAATTTCATACATTTGAACGTTTTTTTTCTGTTAGAAATAAGACAATTAATCCAGAGCTAATGTCAGATTAACTGATAGCCTGGTTGAACCGGAGTGGTAGTGACACTCCGGTTTATTTCGATATAAACTCTATTCTGTTTTTTTCACCATAGACATTCGTTTAGTGTTTAACTATTGTTTACCAGACATTTAGTTATCGTTGGTATATAGAATTATACCATCATTACTTATTTCATTTTCCACATTTAAAGATTTTCGAAGCATTTCAAGAATTGATGGTAAACTTTGATCATTAAAATCAGCTTTCAATACATAGTCAAGCAACTTTTCATCAGCAATACTAATCTTCACATTAAATTGGGTATTCAAGACCTTAATAACATCTCTTATCGGTTCATTGTCGAAAGTCAGTGTTTCTTTTTGCCAAATACTCATGTCAGAATTTTTATCCTCTATACTTTTCTTTAATATGTCTGTATCTTCTAAATAAGTAGCGGTTTGGTGGGGTAATAGTATAAGTTCAGAATCTTCCTTTGTTTGAAGCTGAACAGATACCTTCCCGGTTAAAACAGATACTTCTACAGGTATATTTTCATATGCCCGTATACGAAAACTTGTACCCCAAACCCTGGTGATCACGTTACCACTATAAATTATAAAAGGACGTTTAGGATCTGGAGTAACTTCAAAAAATGCTTCACCATCCATCCGAATTTTCCTTTGTACAGAAGTAAATTTTTGGGGGTAAATGATTCTGCCTTTGGGATTAAGCCAAACAGTGCTCCCATCTGAAAGGACTAACTTTTGGATCGTTTTTGTCATATTGATGACCTGTACATCTCCCAAGTCTAATGGAACAGAAGCTTTTTGACTATAAAAGAATACCCCTATGGTCAATATAACCATTGCTGCTACTCCGGATAAAATATAAATCAGTGTTCTGGGAAGATTCTTTCTGTTACCTATTTTCTTTGACCTTTCGTTATCGAATACAATGTTCCTTTTTATATTTGTTAATAAACGCTGTTTAAGCTCTTGCTGCTGATGAAAAGAAATAAAATCAACGGGATCTTGTTTTTCTTCGAATGAGTTATACCATTCATGTATGGCAGCAATTTCATCCGAAGTACAATTCCCCCTTAAATACTTCTCTATTAGTTGTCTCAAAATATCTTTTTCCATTATAGTTCCCTTTTCCTGATATATCAGATAAGGCTATACACTATAGTCAGTTATCTGACTAATATCCCTTGCTCTGTTTAAAGAAAAATGGAATAAATTTTATTGAAAGCTTTTTAGAATAAAACTCAAAATTGAGTTAAGCGTTAAATGAAGGCTAAACCAGCAGAAAAAACCAGGCTACTATTCTGCTTACTTCGGACAGACCTACTTTTAAGTGTTTGATAGCCTTTGTTAGATGACCCTCAACGGTCTTTTCAGAGATACCTAGAACCTCGGCAATCTCTCTATTAGTTTTATTTTCTTTACGGCTAAGTTCAAATACAGAGCGGCATTGAGGTGGTAGGTATGTGACTTCTTTTTCGATATTTCTGATTAATTCATTCAAAAAAACAGTTTCCTCTGTAGAATTATGGGAAAATGTATTTACAGCCTGGAACGAATCCTTATAATTTTCCCTTACAATCTCCTTTTGTATATGGTTTAATACCAAATAACGCACCGATGTAAACAAATATCCCGCTAAGGATGTATGAATTTGAATACTTTCTCTTTTAGTCCACAACTGGGTGAATAAATCCTGAATAATCTCTTCGGCAGTCTCCCGGTATTTGACACGTTTGATAGCGACTCCATATAGCTTTAACCAATATCGATTAAATATTTCTTCAAAAGCATCCCCATCCCCCTCAAAGAGTAATACTGAAAGTTTTTCATCCGAAAATTTATCAAAATCTTTCATATTTATCTGTTCAGAATATATTTATGAAGGATAAATGATTAACCTATCATATTAATTTACTTTACAAAAATTTTGGATAATATAAAGAGGCTGAGTATCCTTTATCACAAATAATTTCCAGCACAAATTTCGCCACCAACTCCCCATAAATTAAACAAATAACCCAGAAACAACTGCGTATTAGGCTTCATATTAATCGTAATAACCAGCACGTCCCAAATTCAAACAACCTTGTTTATAGAGTTATTAGTTTATATAAATCTGTTATCTAAGTTATTAAATTAACCATATCAACCAAATATAATTGGCAGAGAAATGATATTTAGGTATTATTCTTTGTAAAATTGATACTATTTTATGATGTATAGGTCAACTGCAATTGCAACAACAAAATGGACAAAAGATTAAACCACTCATTCCTTTAACCTATTAAAAAGTTTAAGAACTTCTGTCACAATTTTCCTTGAAGCTCCTTTTTCTACTTTATTGACACTAAGCCATGTTTCATAACCTCCTAATTGATGTTGCTCAGGAGTCGGGAGATATCCATAACCTCCATTAGCTAATCCAATGGTAAAAGATTTTTCAAAGGGGCTTCCGGCTTTTATCTCTAATCCCGTCTCGGCAAATACCTCAAATGGAATTCCGGCTATTCCCAAATCCCCTACCCGGAAAGTTTGCAGAATAACATCTATTTTTTCAGGCCATTCTTTCATCTGAATGGTACGTTCGGCAAATATTTTTTCCATCGGGTGGCTTGGCTTCTCTTTCTTCATAGCACGTTCAGCCCAGTCAAGGGTTTGCCTGTCCGGTTTTCTTATATCCAGTGTAAGTTCCATTTGAGCTGAACCCAAA
>JBAZHY010000141.1:0-5631 GCA_041652175.1 Pedobacter sp. | reverse complement strand
CAGTAGTCGCACCAATTGTGGTTCCTTTGAGTTTGATGCTGACTCCGGGCAGTGTTTCGCCCTTTGCATCACTAACAACCCCGGTGATTATAACGTCTTTCGCTTCAATTCCCTGCGGGGAAATCACAACTAATCCGTTATCCAATACCCGAAAGCCCAGCTGAGTATCCTTCAATATCATTCCCAATACATCCATGACCGGAGTATCTTTTACTGAAAGTGTAATTGATTTGTGTTCGGGTAAATTCTCTTCGCTGTATAGCAGCCTGATATTACCTTTCTGTTCAAGAATTGAGAATGCTCTTTTGTATTTAACATTCTGCAATTCCAGATCAACTTTTACATTTTGAGAATAACTGTTCGCTGATACTTCCAGGACGAGTAAAAATGTTAAAGTGATTGTCCAGTTTAGCATTAATAAGAATGTTTTTTTTGTGAAATCAGGCAACAGAACTGTTTTGCATAATAGTTCTAGTTTTTTCATACTTTTGTGAATTACAAGGTTAATAATCTGATTATGTAGTTTGCGCTACGATTGGAAAATTAAGGCAGGGAATGTTGGCGCATTTCCTGCTTTTTTGTTTAGTAAATTTTTATTTCATTTTCTTTCTGTTCATAGTTAAAGGATTTGATTAATTGCATGGCCTCTAAAGCCTGTAAAATATTTTCATCTATAAAGACTCCGGTAAAACGGAAAGATCTGATTGAGGGATCATTCAGCACTATTTTCACATTATACCAGCGTTCAAGTCTTGGGATCAGATCTTCCATCGTTTCATTCTGAAACACAAACTTGTTTTCTGTCCAGGAGATTTCTTCAATATATTCCTCATTTCCTAATTTTAACGGAGATATATTATCAATCATCAGAACTGAACTATGGTCTACATCCACTTTCTCAGAATTGTCCTTAACCAAAGCAAGTTTTTCTGAGGGTTTGAGAATAAACTTTTGTTCAGTGCGTCCATTAATAGTTAACTCAATTGAACCCTGCATTAAGGTAGTCTCAGATTCCTTGTCCCCCGGATAATCCCTAACATTAAACTCAGTCCCCAGAACTTTAATGGCAACCTTATTGGTCTTCACCAAAAAGGGGCGTTTTTTATCATGTGCTACCTTAAAGAATGCCTCGCCAATCAGGACTACATTTCGCTGTCCCTGTTTCTGCATATCTAAATCATAGGAAAGTTTACTGTCACTATTGAGGCGAACCAGAGTTCCGTCGGGTAGTTTTATTTCTTTACGGATGCCCTTTCCTGCTATAATATCTACCCGAACATCTTTATGCTTATACTGCCCAAAGTTGAAGAAGTAAAGTGATGAGACTGCTAATATGCAGATTAGCATTGCATAGGCAAACACCGGTCTTTGAATAAAAGAAAGAAAGGACTGCTTCTCTCCGGACTCTACAAAATCAAGTTCGGCTTTATATTTCAGCTTATGCTTCTCATAAGCTTCCTGTACCTCATTACTTTCATCCCTTTTTCCCAAATCCCATACCTGATCAAGTAAAGCCTCATAGTAAACCGCATCAGGATATTTAGACAATAAATAAGAAAGTTCCCCCAGTTCTTCCATAGTAGCTTCTCCTGCAATTTTGCGGGTTAACAATTCAACTATGCGCTTTTCGTGCATGACCATTCAAACTCTTTATTGTGGTTTTACATGAAGGACACATGAAAAGGAAAAATTCCCTAGTCTGATTGAAAATATTTTTCAGAGAGATTTATTTGATTTGAAACTCCGACTTAAAAATAAGGGCTAGTTTCTGAGTAGCAGCAACCAAATGGGCATCCACAGTCTTTACGGATATTGAAAGCACTTCAGCAATTTCTTTATAACTCAGATTATTCTCCTTGGCAAGCTTAAATACCAGCTGACATTTAGGAGGCAGTCCCTGAATTGCGCGCTCAAGCCTTTGTTTCAATTCATTGTCAATAATAATTTGTTCAGGACTGGAGCTGTCGAAGAAGAAATTGATATCTACATCATCAATTGAGGCGGTTTTGTTCTTCGAGTTTTTGCGAAGCATATTCAATGATAAGTTCTTCGCAATGACCAGTGCATAAACATGTACATTATTGATTTTCAGCAATGATTCCCTTTGCTTCCAAAGTGTAATCATAACATCCTCGGCTACTTCTTCTGCCTCTTCGTTAGATTTAAGAATACAGAATGAAAATTTTTTAGAGGGGAGATAAAGAATATTAAACAACTCACGATAGGCCTGCTCACAACCTGATGTGGCCAGACGGTTTACTATTTCGGGAAGTTGATTAAAACGATCTCTCACAATTGTTAAAGTTCTTCTTACCTAAGGTAACAGAAATTTAACAATTCAAAAAAATAATTCAAAACCGGATAAGTCAAGAAATTTATCCCCTTAGTGCTGACATGATCACATGATATACTTCTGTCGGAAGCATGGAATCACCCAAAGAATGTTTATAATCAGAAATCAGGAGAGGCTGATATTCAGGTTGTACTCCAATTCTTCCATGTGAACCTTTAACCAGAGATGCATTCAGTGGAATTACGTCCATTGTGTACCTGAATCCTGCTTTTTTCTTCAATAGTTTATATCCGGCACGTAGTTTGGAACTCATAAACATCTCTACCGGATCATAGCCCGGCTTTTTATGTATATCCACACATCGTGCATAATCAGGAGCTTTATCATCATCCAACCAGAAATAATAAGTAAACCAGCTATCTTCATCAGCCATAAGTACCAAATCTCCGGAGCGTTCATGATCAATATGATACTCCGCCTGCTGCTTCTTATCCAGAATCAGTTCTATTCCACTAACCCCTTTCAACAAGGAAATTACCTGGTTTTTTACGGATGGATCATTAATATACACATGAGCAATCTGATGGTCAGCTACCACAAAGGCTTTGGAAGCACCCGGATCCAGCAGTTCGAGGCCTCTTTCCTCCCGAATACCTAGTAATCCATGCTCTCTGAATAAGCGATTCAGGTGCAGGGGTTGTTTAACCGGGGCAATTCCATATTCTGAAAGAAGAATAAGCCGGGCAGATTTCTTTTCATAAAAATCAACAAGTTTTTTGAGTACTCCGTCAAGCTCTGTCAGCTCTTTACTTATTTTCATAAAATCCGGGCCAAATTTCTGAAGACAATAATCCAGATGGGGAAGATAGATCAGAGTTAATGTCGGATCATACAAATCATCAGTAATCATACTTGAGTCGGCAATCCACTCCGTCGATTTAATATTAGCTCCGGGGCCCCAGAATTGAAATAATGGAAACTGTCCAAGTTTTTTCTGCAAAATATCCCTCAATCCGGCCGGATGGGAATAACAATCCGGCATTTTTCGCCCGTCTGCCAGATAATTCGGGCGGGGAGTAACCGCATAATCTGCTGATGAATACATATTATACCACCAAAACATTTTGGAGCAGGTAAATGAAGGATCTTCTTTTTTAGCAGCCTCCCATATCTTCCCGCCATTTACAAGCTTATTAGATTGCTTCCAGAATTTGATTTCACAATCTGTCCTATCGTACCATCCGTTGCCAACAATACCTGTTTCTGCGGGCCATTTACCGGTCAGATAGGTTGATTGAACCGACGTGGTAACCGCCGGCAGCATGGGCTTAAGCCTTGTTAAATTTTTGCGTTTTACATATTCGCTCAAAAAAGGCATGTGTTCTCCTATTACAGAAGTCGATAGACCGACAATATCAATGACAACAGTTTTATTCATGCGTTTGATTATTTCAATTCAGCCTTAACCCAGTTCAGTTCCCTGATAATACTTTGATCGATGGGCAACTTTAAGGCCTCAGGCAATACCTCCCAGGTATATGTTTCCACTTCCAGATGATCAGTAAACGGATCACTTTTATATTTCTTTAAAATTTCAGTAATATCAGAACGGGTTGACCGCAACAAACCAAGATCTTCTGCAAATACAGGAACATGGAAATGAGCCCTCCACTCTTCAACATCCTTATTGGCAATATCCTTGAGTGCATCGGGCAGATCGCGGTATCTGATCAATGAATGATCTGATTTACGGGCAACTACCTGATGTAAATAAGTAGGTTCCTGATATTGGGAAAAGGCATCCGATATCTCTTTTCTTGAATCATTATCGACCGGAATCCCGGCTTTCAATGCTGCGCTGATCTGAATTTTGCCAACACGGATTCCTTTGGCTGAAAGCTCAGCAAGGATATCATTCATTGGCTCATATCCTATTGCAAAATGACAAACATCATAACATAAACAAATGTGTTCTCTGATACAGGCTATAGCATCTTCATCAGTAATCTGCAAACGGGAAGGCAGCACAGCCTTCGCCAATGGGAGCAGATAATTTTCAAACCAGTGAATAAACTCCGGTCCGGTTTCAAGCAATCCATCCGGTTCAGGTTCTATATCCAGATGCAAACTGATTCCCCTCTTTTCTTTTATTCTATAAAGATGTTCTGCAATCGATAGAATATTATGGGTTGCATTCAGCATTGCTTTCTCCACAAGTTGTTTGTTTGGAAACCAGTATTTATAACTCAATGGAGACGTTGAAATACCTCCTTCCAAACCTTCAGGGAGCAGTTCGGCAAGAATATCAAAAAGACGAAGGGTATAATTTAACCTTTCATGTTTGGTCCAGTCGGGAGCATGTACCTGGTCTTTCACCACGGCATGATGAAAATCCCCATACGGAAATCCATTCATCGTGAATACATAAGCGTCATTCTCTGAGAGCCATTTCTTAAAAACCTGCAATTGATCAGCTTGCAGAATATCCCGGCTTGCCGAATTGGAGAGTCTTAGACCTATACCCATAGACTGACCAGGAGAAACCCCTTTTTTAATAGCGGGAAAGTGTTGCTTTAAGGCCTCGAAATGTTCTGCCCAGCTTTCTCCCGCATGAATATTTGTACAATAGCTTAAATGTCCGTGTACAAGTTTCATTACTTTTCCCTTAAAATCAATCCTGCCCTTTTAAGGATTTCCTGATCCATTTCATGCACTTCTATACCTGAACCAATCTTTTCAAGCAGCATAATAGTCAATTCGCCACCAAGGTGCTCACGGAATTCTTCCAGACCCAGCAGGATCTTAGATTGATTGCTTCCGGTTTCCATCATCGGATGGGTAAGCTCAAACCCCAATTGAAGTAAAAGATTTAAAATTCTTGAGCAATCCTGATCTGATAAATAACCCGAAAGATTAGAGTATACAGTATCTAAGGCCATTCCCATAGCTACTGCCTCGCCATGGAGCACTTTAAAATCGGTCAGCTGCTCCAGTTTATGTGCGCTCCAGTGACCAAAATCCAGCGGTCGGGATGATCCCGATTCAAAAGGATCTTTACCGGCAATATGCTGCATATGAAGCTCAGCACATCTGATGATCAGATAATTCATCGCTTCCCTGTCGCGGGCTGCAAGCAAAGTTGCATTAGCTTCAATCCATTCAAAAAATAAAGGATCTTTTATTAAAGCAACTTTTACAGCCTCCGAAATACCCGACCTCCAGTCACGGCCGCTAAGTGTATTTAAAAAAAGTTCATCATTAAATACTGCAACCGGAGGGGCGAATGTTCCCAGAAAATTTTTCTTCCCAAAATAATTAATCCCATTCTTTACCCCGAT
>JBAZHY010000140.1:0-5638 GCA_041652175.1 Pedobacter sp. | reverse complement strand
ATGACAAAATCCTGGAAATGGTGGGTAAGGGATTTATTTTTCAGCTCAGAAAAGGGCTCTACGTGACGACCCCTTTGGTAAGTTCAATTACTCCGGAGCCTTTTTTAATAGCAAATCATCTTTACGGTCCCAGTTATGTTTCGCTTGATTCTGCCTTGTTTTATTGGGGGATTATCCCTGAACGTGTTTACGAAATTTCAAGCGTAACGACCAGGCCATCTAAAAAATTCCAACCCGGGGATATGACTTACAGCTTTACTCATTTACCGGCAGCATACTATCCACTTGGCATTCAATCTTTGGCTCTGACTGAAAAACAAACGGTGATGATTGCCGGTCCGGAGAAATGTCTTTGTGATAAAGTGGTTACGACTTCAGGAGTGAATCTAAGAAGTAAAAAACAAGCAATGGCTTTTTTAGTTGAGGATCTTAGGATTGAAAAAGATAGTCTTAGAGAGTTAAATGTAAAAGAGATTGTTAAATGGGTGCCGGTATGCCCTAAAAGAAATAGCATTCAAATTTTAATAGAAGCAATTGCAGATCTATGATAAAGCAATGGATTGAATCGTATAAACCTAAAAACGTTCAGGAAACAGAACAAGCATTGAGAGAAATAATGCAGGAAATCACTTTAGCAGGTTTATACAGAGCTAATTTCTTTAAACATGCTGCCTTCTATGGTGGTACTGCACTGAGAATATTTCATGGGCTGAATCGCTTTTCTGAAGACTTAGATTTTTCACTCCTGGAAAAAAATCCTGATTTTGAATTAGAGTCATATCTGAATACGGTAATCGATGAGTTTAATGCATTGGGAATACACGTAACTTTTAAGCAGAAATTAAAACTTTCTACATCTAATGTTGATTCTGCATTTTTAAAATCAGATACACTCTGGAGTGAATTAGTTTTTGAAAACACCATCCCACAGATTAAACTATCTACTAAGCCGGGTATAAAAATTAAAGTGGAAGTTGATACGGATCCACCAATAAATTTTGAAACTGAAAATCAATTGCTAATCAAACCCTTTTCTTTTTATGTGAACTGTTTTACCTTACCAAATTTGTTTGCAGGGAAAATGCATGCTCTATTATTCCGAAAGTGGAAAAACAGGGTGAAAGGCAGGGATTGGTATGATTTGGAGTGGTATATTAAAAAAGGTGTAGAACTTAATCTCAATCATCTTTGTCAAAGAGCATTGGAAAGTGGGGATTGGAAAGAAAATTCTTTAACAAAAGATCAGCTGATTGAACTGTTAAATGCAAAGATTAACGCTATCAATATCGAAAATGTAAAAGAGGATGTTATTAGATTTATTCAAAATCCCAATGATTTAGAAATATGGTCTCAGGATTATTTTAAAAAATTGATTATGGGTCTTAAAGTTCTTACAAATTGTTAGTTTTAGTATCCGATGAGTAGTGAGTAGTGAGTAGTGAGTATTGAGATTAGAGGCTGCCGGGTTGTAATTAACATCCATTAGTTTAAGACTTCATTTATGTTGTCGTCCGATAGCTATCAGTTTATCTGGGGCAGCCCCCGTAATTTTTAATTCTTAATTTTTAATTTTTAATTCAAAACTGCGTCCTACGGACAGTACTTAAAGTTTCTCTGCTTAATCCGAGGTAGGAGGCTGTATCTGCTACTGAGATCCGTTCCCAGGGAAATTTTTCACAAAAGAGGGAATAGCGTTCCCGGGCATTATAAATTAACAGGGAAGCCTTTTCATCACTTTTTCGTTTGGCCTGGGAAAGTATTCCATAGCCCAGCGAATGGACTTCAGGATGTACCAGCTGAAGGCGAAGAACCTGTCGTCCGCTAAGCCCCAGCAACACACTATCTTCAATCAGTTCAATATAGCGGTCGGAAGGAATTTTCCGGAAAAAGCTTTCAGTAATTAACATCAGCTCATTCTCCTTCCAGAATGAGCTGATGATGCATTTTCCCGAATCTTCATAATAATACTCCTTTGCAAGACCTTTAACGATATACCAGATCTCGTCGGCCCGTTTTCCCGGACTTGCGAGAATCTGACCTCTGGTATATTGTACGCGGTAGGCTATATCGCGGATATAACTTTCTGTGCCCAATGCCAATGGATAGATCCTGTTCAGGAAATCAGCCATAAGATCAGTCTCCATTTCCCTCCTTTCTGTTTGCTTTCGCATGATCAAATGCGCATTGTATGATCTGCCGGATAGTTCTCCTGACCTCATCACGGTGATCAGGTTTGTTGAGGTCAATACCGCAGTAGGCAGTAACCGGCGCATGCAGCGTCATATAATAAATACCGGCTGAAAGTAATGAACCGACGGCCCTGAAATTTATATCGCTACCTTCAAAATACTTGTCGGCTAATTCCATTAATCTCTCACCAAGCTGCTCCCTTACCCTCGATATACTTTTCATTAATTTACTGCCGCTGATTTCCCAGATAATGAGCTGCTGCATTTCTTTCTGAGTGTAAAAAAAATCAAACTGATTTTCCAGAATATCGGATATCGTTTTTGAAAGGTCATCCTCAGGCACTTCATCGCTTATTTGGGCTGATGTCAGCATCCAGTAGTCTTTTTCAATTACATATTCCTCAATCAGTCTGTCGACTGTGCTGAAGTAGCGGTAGATCAGCTTTTTATTAACCTGAGCCTGTCTGGCTATCTTATTTACTCCAAGTCCGGTATAACCCTCTGTTTTGATTATTTCGCCTACTGCATTAATGAGTTTACGTTTGGTAAGTTCTTTGTCCTTGATTTTCAGGGAAGATAGCTGGGCCGGTTCATTCCGGTGATTTAATCTGAAGTTTTCCATTTTGTATTATTTATTGTAGATGATTAATAAATCATGTGAGTTCGACATATAAATAAAAACACAATTTAAACATATCGTTTGATCATATTATGGTTTAAAGTACCCCTTGCATGTAGCTGTATTTAAATTGAAGCAAAGCTTCAATACTATTTGTGTTTGTAAAAATAACAGCTGTGAAATACTAAGTTTCTCTACCTACGGCAGACAGGCATACCTATGGCAAGCATACCGCAGGCAGACCTGCCTGCCATAGGCAGGTGGTTTTTTAAACATTACGCCGGGGTTATGTTAAATTATACAAGTCAGATATGTAAATAAAGATTCAGGTTAAATCAGGTTTAACTTTTTACCGGCATCTTCAAAAGCATTCAGGGCACGGTCTAATTGCTCCGGGGTATGGGTAGCCATTAAACTGGTACGGATCCTCGCATTCTTTTTACTGACTGCCGGGTAAATGATCGGATTGGTATAAATACCTGATTTCATTAACATTGCAGCCATCTGAGCAGTGATGGAGGCATCGCCTATTTTTACTGGGATAATAGCAGACTGAGTGGTACCGGTATCGAAGCCAAGACTGTCGAGGCCGCTTTTAAAATGAATGATATTTTCCCATAACTGATCCTTCCAGCGGGGCTCTTCATCAAGCAGTTCAATACCACGGATAATTCCTGCAGCAGCGGGAGTTGAAGTTGCAGAAAAGAGATGCTGCCGGCTTTGGTATTTAAGGAAATTGATCATCTCTGGAGAAGCGACCACATATCCTCCCACATTGCCGAAAGTCTTGCTGAATGTTCCTGTTATAATATCCACTTCCTTCAGAATTCCATACATTTCCATGGCCCCTCTGCCGGTATCTCCTACTACACCCACGCCATGTGCATCATCCACAGCTAAATAGGCCTCATAATGCCGGCATAATTCAAGAATCCGGTCCAGCGGTGCAATATCCCCGTCCTGCGAGTAGACACCATCCACAATTACCATTTTAGTGCGGTAGGCATCCTTACTTAATCTTAAGGTTTGTTCCAGAAGATCCAGCCGGTTATGCAGAAATACTTTCGTATTGGTGAGCTGACAGCCTTCATATACACTGGCATGAACCGCCATATCTACAATTGCAATATCCTCTTTTTGCAAAAGGCTCATTAGAGTAGCGCTGTTAGCCGTATAACCGGTGGTATAAATAATTGCACTCTCCCTGCCGAAAAAAGCTGCGATCTTTTTCTCAAGTTCTTCATGATAACTGAACTGTCCGCCGATGGCCGGTGAAGCACCGGCACCTGATCCAAACTTCAGAATGCAGGAAATAACAGCTGATTTAACTTCCGGATGCTGGGTAAACCCGAGATAATCGTTAGAAACAAAGCTGATCATTTTGCGGGCCTCCGGATGATCTTTTGTGATGATATCCATCTCCGGTCCGCAGCCGCTTGAAGAAATAAGCCGGTAATTAAGCCGGCCCTGATCATTCAGATAATTAAGGTAATCCTGAAATAAAGCGGCGCGCTCCCAGGCGTCCAGTCCGTCCACATTTTCAAAGTCTTTGAAACTTGCGGTTTTAAATTCAATTTCCATAAGATTTTTAATTAGTTGTCTTATTAAATCTAATGGCTATTTTTTCAACAAGTGGTGACATGAGTCTCCGATATTAAGACGAGTGGCAGAAAGCCAGAAAAAAAATCAGCATGTCACCACCTGCCCCTGAATTAACAATTACATTCGATAAATTTTACGCTCCCGCTTTTAAAGGTTATATCTTAAACACCAGAACAAAACCTGAAGATTATGCACAGCTTAAAACATTTTTTCAGGCTCTTTTATCAAACAACTATCCGGCTTTCCCCAATGCCGGGAGCTTATTATGCTGATCTAAGAGCCTCTGAACAGAAAACCTGCAGCTTGTCTTTCCTTAAAGCTGAAGGATTATCAGATCCTGCTTCCGGAACTTATTGTTAGCCCGGGTTTCTTAGAACTTTATTCAGGGGCAATAGCCGGACTTAATCCTTGTTAAGGGAGATGTCCTCCTGTCCGGGAAAACTATTCCTCCGCTTAACTGATTTCGATGCATCTTAATCTGAACGATATGAGAACATACAGAAACAGTCTGCCTCCGGAATAAACAGGCAGCAGAAACCGATACAGACTCAGAGTCAGCAGTATCGTATAACCGAAATCTGGTTAGGGTATATAAAAGCCCTGGCCGGTATATCCCCAACGGCTTAAACGGGGTCAATCCCTGTTATTTGAGATTCAGCAGAATCCGATGGTTATCGGGTTACCCAACGTGCTGAACAGCTAAAGAATAATTCAGTTTTTACCGGCACTTAATATTTAGCGATGGATTCAAGATCTATACTCCGGAAATTGGAAGAAATTGAAAAGAATCAGGGGAAAATACTCTACTATATCCGTACTATAGCTGAGCAAAACGGGACTTCTGAGAGCTGTCTCCCGGAAGTTATATATAACGATCAGGAAGTAATGTTTATACTAAGCTGGAGTAAAAGTACACTGAAACGTCGTCGGATTGCTAAGGAAATCCGCTTCTTCAAACACAAAAACAAATACTATTACCTGGAAAAAGACGTCTATGCTGTTTTGTTTCAGGGATTAGGGGATGGGGAGGTGAATTAAGAATTAAAAATTAAAAATTAAGAATTAAAAATTAAGGGTTACAAAACTGCTGATAAAGGGAAAACAATTACGAATTACGGACAATCAATTACGAATTACGGGGAGCAAAACTACTGGCAATGGGAGTCAATTACGGAATTGCTGGGTACTTATAATGGCAAATTAGTATTAATTGAAGGGGGGCGTGGCT
>JBAZHY010000139.1:0-5641 GCA_041652175.1 Pedobacter sp. | reverse complement strand
ACATCAAATTGGTGAGGACCCTGATTTCCGGTATCACCATTGCCAGTATCCCAGAACCAGTGCCAATTGTAATGACCACGTTTCTCGTTATAGGCACGATACGGAGCCGGACCCAACCAGCGGTCATAATGAAGACTGGCAGGGGGTGTACTGTCTTTGGCAATACCAAATGAATCCCGTGGTTTGATACACAGGCCACGTGCCATATGAACATCGCCTATACCACCATCATGAAGAAATTTCATTGCCTCCATAACATTTGGTATAGAACGATTCTGAAAGCCAACCTGAATACGCCTGTTATACTTACGTGAAGCTTCAATCATCTTTCTGCCCTCCCAGATATTATGGGATGCTGGTTTTTCAACATATACATGCTTTCCCGCCTGGCATGCCCAGATCGTTCCAAGGGCATGCCAATGATTCGGTGTGGCAAATGATACAGCATCAATTTCTTTATCATCCAGAACTTTACGCATATCCCATTCTGTTAAAGGCTTGATACCGGTTTTGTCAAAGACTGTTTTCGAACGTGGTTCAAAAAATTGCTCATCTGTATCACAAAGAGTTTTTATACGCACATTGTGGCTGGTTTTCATATCACACCAGGCATTGATATGGGAAACCCCACGGCCGCGAATACCAATTATCGCCACATTAATCCGGTCATTCGCACCTATGATAGATCCATAGGATTTAGCGCTGAAACCCATACCGCCTATTGCTATTCCGGCACTTCCTATAAGGCCTTTTTTAATAAAATCTCTTCTTTTAGTCATTTTAATAATATTTTAGATTGATGAAACATAATTATTTGATTAACTCCTTAAAAATTGCCAGTTGTTCTTTCATGGCAGCTATCTTATCAGTGGGCATTGAACTGGCTTCAAGAAGTATCCATCCATTAAAATCTATCCCTGCAAGGAGCTTAAAGAGTTGCTGATAAGGATAATCATTGAGATTCAGTTCACGGACATGTACCGTATCGCCGATCCATTGTTTTACCAGATTGAAGTTGCCCTCAAGTCCGGGAGGGTTCAGATCCACAGAATTGCTGTTCCAGCAGATCTTAACATTTGGTTCAGTTACCTGATCAAAAATTGCTTTCATATTAGGCAGTTCCTGAGTCCGGGGCCCATGTGCTTCAACTCTTACCAAAAGGCCGTAGTCTCCGGCAAATTTACCAACTTCGTTCAGTGAAACAGCAATCTGTGCAATGGTCTTTTCCTTCGGAACTTCGGGAGGGAGATTATTAGGTTTCACTTTTATCCCGGTAGCTCCGATATCTTTACAGAGTTTGATATATTCTTTGGTCTGTTCAATATTCTCACGTAGTTTAGCCTGGTCAGAACTATGATACTCGAAGTTTGATCCATATCCCACACAAGTAACAGAGCTGTTGGCAAATCTCTTTTTCACCTCAGCACGCTGTACAGCATTCAGGCTGATCTCAACTTTATGTGCATGCTGAGTACGAAGCTCAACCGACTGAAAACCGGTTTTTTCACAATTTGAAATGAGAGTGGGTAAATCCCAGTCTTTCCCCCACTGATAGGTGACCAGACCAAATTTCATTACCGGTTTCTTCAGACCTAAAACGCCATACAGATTGATGCGTTCATGAGCGTTTGTAATTAAGGCATAAGTTTCTGGACTAATCCCCATACTGCCAATCGCTATTCCGGCACTTCCAATTATGCCTTTCTTGATGAAATCTCGCCTCTTTGTCATTTTAAGGGTTTAAGAGTTTATTTCACAGACTAAAAATTATATTTTCACCTTAGTATTTCCACCAATTGCAATGCTTATGTCAAGCGGTTTATTCGTTTTCCAGGATCCAGCAGTAAAATCAGGGATTTTTATTGTAGCCTGATTTGCAACAGACCATTCTGTTAATGGGCCAATAGAACTCCATAAAGCGGCATCATATACATCCTGATCAAGCGGCAAACCATTACGGAGACAATCGATTGTACGCCAGTCCATTAAAAAATCACCTCCACCATGAGCGCCTACTTCTCTGGCAATTTCACCAAGTTTTTTAACAATATTCGGCTCGTACTTTTTTTCTAATGCTTTATATTCATCATCTGTAATCCATGTTTGTGCATCCGAACCTCTCCATGTTTCCGGAGTAGCTTCACGGGCGATAGAAATTTTTTCAACAGGAAACTGAATCGCAGTAGCTTTGGTTCCGCTGATTACATACCCGTCAGATTTAGGTCGGGGTGCGGTAACATCATGCTGCAACATAATGGTACGTCCCATACTAGTACGGATAGTACTGGTATTCATGCTACCCCTGAAAGGCTTATCCACAAAATCTTTATAAAAATCATCTTTGGCTGCAAGCTTTTTAGCCAGATCATTCATCATGAAATCGTTACCAGAAACTGAAACCAGATAATCCAATTTATCTCCCCGGTTGATATTCATCACCTGTGCAATTGGTCCCAAGCCATGCGTGGGATATAAATTGCCATTTCTGCCTATATTTTCTTTTAAGCGCCATAAATTATAATATTTATCCTTAGAGAAGTGACCATAAAGCAGGTGATGAATATATGCCCCCTCGCCATGTATAATTTCTCCAAAGAATCCTTCCCTCGCCAGATTTAACATCAAAAGTTCATAAAAACCATAGCATGCATTTTCCATCATCATACAATGCTTGCGGGTTCGTTCAGAAGTTTCCACCAATTGCCAGCATTCCTTAATGGTTTTTGCAGCGGGCACTTCTATACAAACATGTTTCCCATGATTCATCGCATATAATGCCATAGGGGTATGCAGTTCCCATGGAGTTGCTATATAGATCAGGTCAATATCCTGGCGCTCACATACTTTCTTCCAGTCATCCTTCCCTGTATAAGTATCAGGTTTGAAGCCAGATTTCTCAATTCGTTTTTTCGCTGAATCTAACTTTTCAGGTCGCAGATCACATAATGCCTTAATATCAACACCCTCCAAGATACTTACCTGTGTCAGATGCGCCGGCCCCCTATTTCCTAAACCGATAAACCCAATTCTAACTACATCTAACTTCGGTGCAGCATAGCCCGACATATTAAAATGCTGAACATGTTTTTCCTGATCAAGTGCAGATTGAGTATTGTTTTCAGGTTCAGCAGCAAAGCCACTAAATGTACCGGCACCGGCAACCGTAAGTCCGGCCATACCTGTAAGTTTTATAAAGTCTCTGCGATTGTTCTTCATATTTTAACGCTTTATTTATTTAATTGAAAATCGTCTCCCCTCGCTGATTGGATATCCTTCGTATCTTCTTAAACTCCTCTTGATAGGATCTTAACTCCTCTCCACTTATCTTCTCACCAGACATCGTTAACGGGTTAATAACCCTGATATTCTTACCACTCAACGCTGCTGCCAACGATATATCCCCCCAATTAAGAAATCCCGGAAGATGGATGCCCATACTGAAAAAGTCTACCGAACCCCGACTATCAAACAAGTAACTCAGAGGAGCATCCCGTAGAATTATATCATTAACATCACCTCCCGTAGCGGCTAAAAACAAACCGGCCAGACCTGATTCCTTACTCCCATCAAGACTCACCGTGCGTGCCTTATATGATGACTTTAAGAAGCCGGTTACCACAGAAAGCTCCTTTACCCATTCACCTAAAATCGTTTTCCCTAACCATAACTCAGACCGGGACTGCGTATGCAATACCATACTCTTATTGCCCGCATTCTCTTTTGAGGAAGAGACCTCGCCCGTGCCTGATAAATCTACAATAACAAGGCCCTGACCTTTTTTCTTTATTTCATTAATCAGTTCCGCTGAAATCGCGTTTTTCCCCCCGGGGTTGCTGATCAGCATATATCCAAGGGATGAATTGACAGGGGCATGGTGCAATATCGGAATCAACTTTCCATCAGTAGTCTCCAAAGCAAAACGATCCCAGCCCCTAAGACTGGTATACTGATGTACTTCCTTCAGAGCTGAACGCTCATTAATTCGTAAAATATTGACCAATTCATTTCTTTTTACTTCAGAATCAAAAATATCCTTCCTCAGATAAGCAGAACGTAAATCGTTACCGCGAAGCAGGCAATATGACGAGGTGTTCATTACTTCCTTATCTCTCTGACCACTGATAAAGGTCATTAATTTCTCCTCCGGCACCAGCTCAAAAGGTTGCTCATTCTTGGCTGTTCCTGTGCCAATCCCTTTCAAATGCAGGTCAAACCATCCGAGCATTGCTTTCCTATCCTCAGTATGGTAGCCATGTGTCAAATCAAATATGCTATTGGAAATATTATTTTCAGCTCCCAGCATTTTAAATATTGGTTTAGCATTTTCATAACTTCTAACCATTTCTTTAGGTAAAAAAGAAGGAGCATCCCTTAAATGATTAGAAGGCATTATGGCTTTGGATAAGGCAAGTACTCCTGCCTCTTCCGTAAAGGTCAGTCCATCTATCAGGAGTTCGCAAATGCAATTTGAACGCATTACATAAGATTCAAAAGTACCCACGCTTACCACAGGAACTGCTGCTTTAACACGTTCATCCATAGCTGCCAGCCACATCGCTTGGTTACCGCCTCCACTTGCACCCGTAGCACCAATTTTTTCAGAATCAACATAAGGCAAAGTATTGAGCAGATCAACGGCTCTGATATTATCAGAAATTTGCACCCCCATCAATGATTCACCGATATTCATCAATGAGGCTCCAAGATTAGCTCCATGATACTCAGATAATCCATGGGTTGTTGTTCTTTCACCTGCTCCCCAGGGATCAACAGCCAATGCTACGTAACCATTAAGCGCCAGTGTATGCCCAACTGACTGATATTTATCATAAAACCGGCCATTATTAGAGTGCCCGCACATAAGAACTACTCCTGGAAAAGGTCCCTTCCCTTCAGGAATATACAGATTCGCTGTTGCATAAACTCCTGGACGGGTTTGAAAAGAAATATTCCTGATCACATAACCCTGCATTATAATTGAACCAGTTTCCTTCATATTTAAAGGAAGTTTTGGATTTAAAACAAGGCCCGTTTTATCGATGATTCTATTTCTGAGCTGATCACGGTATTTTTCCCAATCTTTCAAATTATCAGGCAATTGATGAGTGCCAAATTTCAGCAAGGCCTGATTTCTTAATCTGCTTTCGATCAGATCTGCATGGTTTTTAGTTAAAACCGAAGGTAAGCTGTCTGCAATGAATGAATGATTCTGTAAATGAACAACACCTGATACACTTTCTGCTAAAAAACAGACGCCTATTAAAGACAGGCATATAATTACTATTTTAACTCTTATCATATTTAATGGTATTTGTAAAATGTAACTAATGATAAACTAGTATTTCTCATTGTCATTCCATATGTAAATTATTGATTTACAAGAACAATTGAGTATTATTTATCAAATATTTTAAATCGAAAGTCGCATCAATTAATAATTACCAGGACATTGTAATATAAACATTAGTAGACAATGCCCTGATAAATCATTCTTATTTATATCCCGGATTTTGAACTAATTTTGGGTTTTTCTGAATTTCATATGCCGGTATAGGAACCAGGTAATTTCTGTCAAAAAAAGCACGCTGCTGAAAATCTATTACTGTATAGGTTTTTTCCCCTGTAGTAATATTTTTGGCGA
>JBAZHY010000138.1:804-5646 GCA_041652175.1 Pedobacter sp. | reverse complement strand
GATCATCCCTTTTTCAGGAACGCCATATTTAATGGTTTTAAAGATCGCATTCACCGTTCCTCCATGCAACCAGAACTCATCGGTTAGATTTGGACCAACGGTACCTTCTCCCTGTTGTCCGTGACAAGCGATACAGTTCTGAGTATAAACTGCTTTACCTGCTGCAATTACGGCTCCATCGGTACTCGCTTTCACACTGTTTTCGTCGATCAGGTTTCCTGCCTTTGCAAGAAAGGCAACTTTTTCGACTTCCGCAGATTTCATTTCGATGGCATATTCCTCATCCTGCAGCGGACTCCAGTTAAATACATGATAATTCAGAAGATAAGCAGCTGCGAATAAGATAGTACCGTAAAACATAGCGTTAAACCAAACAGGCGTTGGATTATCAAGTTCAGTGATACCGTCAAAATCATGTTCCAGCGTCATATCTTTTTCTTCGGAGATAGGTCTTAACCCTAATAGTTTAGCCCAGATTCCCGGGCCATTCCTTTTTATGGTTTGCCATTCGCTGTATTCAAGCATTCTGGCAGGTTCTTCAGCAGGAAGTACACTTGGATTTTTAATTTCCATAGCCATGATCTGCACGGTCTTAAGAAGTGCCAATGCCACGATAAATAATAGAACAACGATCAGGAATAATACAATCAATATTTCGGAGTATATATTATTGCCGGAGCTTGCGGCTGTTGCAGTCTCAGCCGCCCAAACAGGCGATACAGCAAATAGTATTGCGAGGGTATAAATCAAACGTTTCATAATTCTATGCTTTATCGTCATTTAATGGAAGCTCACTCATATAGCTTACGTGTTTTTTATTCATTGTAAACAACATCACAGTAACAAGGATGAAAAACACCATAAATATTCCCAGCGATGTAATCAGATAGACGTCGGCGCCCAATGATTTATCTATAAATTGTTTGAACATATCTTTTATTTTATTAATTCTTACTGTGCTTATTGATTACCTGCTCCGCCTGCTTTAATATCTGTACCCAGACGCTGCAGATAGGCGATGATTGCAATGATTTCTTTATCACTGCTGACTTTGATATTGTCTTTTGCCAGATTAGCAGCAATTGCATCAGCCTGCTTTTTCAAATCATCATTAGCTTTCAGATCATATCCTTCTTCGTAAGGAACTCCTAATGTGCGCATAGCATTGATTTTTGCCGGAGTAGTTGAAATATCAAGAGTTTGATCAATGAGCCATGGATATGGAGGCATGATACTTCCCGGTGACATGGTAGTTGGATCCATCAGGTGGTTAAACTGCCAGGCATTAGAATACTTTCCTCCCTCACGATGTAAATCAGGCCCTGTACGTTTGGATCCCCAAAGAAATGGATGATCATAAACAAATTCTCCGGCTTTACTATACTCGCCATAACGTTCGGTTTCTGAACGGAAAGGTCTGACCATTTGAGAGTGACAGTTAACACAACCTTCGCGGATATAAAGATCCCTGCCATGTAATTCGAGCGGACTATATGGTTTTACACTGGCAATAGTCGGGATATTGGAAGAGATCATAAATGTTGGCATCATTTCTACCATTCCTCCGATGAGAATCACAATCAGTGAAAGTATCAGAAAGGCCATTGGTTTACGCTCCAATGAACGGTGCCAGGTATTTTCAGAAGATCCGGGAACAAATGCAGGAGTTAATGCCATTGCTTCAGCCGGTTCGTCTTCAACTAAGGATCCGTTTGCTGCAGTTTTGATCAGATTATAAGCCATTACAATTACACCTGTGAAATACAAAGTACCACCGATGGCTCTGAACATGTGCATTGGTAATAACTGCAGGGTAGTTTCCAGGAAGTTAGGATACCTTAACATACCATCAGGTGTGAATTCTTTCCACATCAATCCCTGGGTAAATCCTGAAAGATACATAGGAACTGCATAGAACAGAATACCTAAGGTTCCTATCCAGAAGTGAAATGCGACCAGTTTTTTGGAGAAGATCTCAGTTTTGTATATTCTTGGGATCAGCCAGTACAGAATGGCAAATGTTAAGAAACCATTCCATCCCAACGCACCAACGTGTACGTGTGCTACTATCCAGTCGGTAAAGTGGGCAATTGCATTTACCTGCTTTAAAGAAAGCATCGGGCCTTCAAATGTAGCCATACCATAAGAGGTTATACCTACAACCATAAATTTCAGAATAGTATCTTCACGAACCTTATCCCATGCACCTCTCAGTGTTAATAATCCATTGATCATACCACCCCAGCTCGGAGCGATCAGCATGATAGAAAAGGCAACCCCTAAAGATTGTGCCCATCCCGGAAGGGAAGAGTAAAGTAAGTGGTGAGGGCCTGCCCATATATAAATAAAGATCAGTGACCAGAAGTGAAGTATACTCAGTTTATAAGAATATACCGGACGCTGCGCCATTTTGGGAAGGAAGTAATACATCATTCCCAGATATGGGGTTGTTAGAAAGAATGCAACCGCATTATGCCCGTACCACCATTGTACAAGCGCATCCTGAACACCGGCATATAAATAATAGCTCTTAAATGCAGAAATAGGAAGTTGAAAAGAGTTAACAACATGCAGGACAGCTACTGTTACGAATGTGGCAATGTAGAACCAGATGGCAACATACATATGACGCTCACGTCGCTTAATGATTGTTCCAAACATGTTGATGCCGAATACAACCCAGATAATGGTGATAGCTATATCAATCGGCCATTCCAATTCGGCGTATTCATGTGAGGTTGTTAAACCCAAGGGCAGCGTTAAGGCTGCTGCAACAATGATCAGCTGCCATCCCCAGAAATGAATCTTACTGAGAAAATCGCTGAACATCCGGGCCTTTAAAAGCCTTTGAAGAGAGTAATACACACCCATGAAGATTCCGTTTCCAACAAATGCAAAAATTACTGCATTGGTATGCAGAGGGCGGATACGGCCAAAAGTGGTATACTGATTACCCAGATTCATCTCAGGCGAGAAGAGTTGTGTTGCCGCCAACAGACCGACAAGCATTCCTACAATCCCCCAAACCACTGTGGCGATTGCGAAATCCCTTACAATTTTGTTGTCATAATTGAATTTTTCAAGCATACTTTTTTGCGTTTTTTATTAAAGGTGTAAATCTAATTTTGTTTCTATGACGATAATGTGACATATCTTATCCAAAAAACTGATCTTCGTCACTTTTCATGTTTTTCGGGGATATCATCATCAAACAATATCCTGACTCCCGGTGTATAAGTATCATCATTCTGACCATTCTTCATCGCCCAGAAAAACGCCATTAAGAAGATCAGGGCCAGTAACACACTGCAGCCAATCAGAAAATATAAGATATTCATATTAATTTATTTTTTCTTGCATATAAATGTGTAGCAATACTTGTAAATGAAATAATGGTCACAGTACTTAATGGCATCAGTATCGCTGCAAAAAGCGGTGATAATAATCCCTGAACTGCAAAATATAAACCTACTACATTGTAGGTAAGTGAAATTCCGAAGCTCATATGAATAACTTTTACAGCATCCTTTGCCTGATGAATAAACAGAGGTAGTTTTTCAAAACCGGCACCGTCAAGAATGGCATCACAACCCGGGGAAAAATTATTGATATTATCTGTTACTGCAATTCCAAGATCACTTTGTTTCAGGGCACCGGCATCATTCAGCCCGTCACCAAGCATCATAACCTTATCCTTTTCCTGTTGAAGCTTTTGAATATAATCCAGTTTATCCTGAGGGCTTTGTTTGAAATGCATATTTTCCTCCCAGGGGAAGGAGTGGAGAAGGAACTCTTTCTCACTATCCTGATCACCGGATAATAAATGCATATTTAATTTGCCTCCAAGTTTTGCGAACAATTCTTTTAGTCCTTGACGCCACTTTTGTCTGAAGTTGAAATATCCGGCATAGTGATTTCCAATCTGGATATAAACAGTTCCGATATCTTTTTTTTCAGATTTTATATTCAGAAACGAAGCACTTCCTATTTTTACAAGCCTGTTCTTAACTATTCCCTGAATTCCTTTACCCGGAATTTCCTGATATACTGAAACAGGAAAATATTCACTGATGTTAAACCATTTTACGAGTTCACGACTTAGCGGATGCCCCGAGTTTCGCGCAACTGAGCTGATCATACATTGGTCCTCATAACTCAGATTTCCTTCAAAGCTGATTCTGAAGCCTTCAGGAGCTGTAATAGTTCCGGTTTTATCAAATACAAGCGTATTGATTCGTGCCAATTGTTCAACTACTGACGTGTTTTTCAGATAGAATTTGTTCCTGTCGAAAATACTCAATACTGCCGAAAGGGTAAATGGTGAGCTGAGCGCAAGTGCACAGGGACAGGCTATAATTAAAACAGCAGTGAACGATTGCCAGGCTTTAGCTGTATCAAAGAACATCCAGTAAGCGGCAGAGCCGAATGCGATGATTAGCAATACCACACTGAAATAGCGGCTGACCGTTTCACTGAATGTGTCAATTTTCTTTTTCTTTTTATTTTCGAAGGCCTCATTATTCCATAGACTTGTCAGGTAACTTTGTGATACCGGTTTGATCACTTCAAGCTCTATGGCCTGATTAATCTGCCGGCCACCGGCATAGACCACTTCACCAAGTACTTTTTGAACCGGTGCAGATTCTCCGGTCACAAAGCTGAAATCGATTATCGCATCGCCTTTCATCAGGATGGTATCAGCGGGAATAACTTCATTATTTCTGATCAGAATACGATCACCAACCTTTAATTCATCCATTGGGATCGGCTTTTCACCTTTTTCTTCAATCAGCGTTACTGCCACAGGGAAATAGGACCGGTAATCCCTCTCGAATGAGAGGT
>JBAZHY010000138.1:0-794 GCA_041652175.1 Pedobacter sp. | reverse complement strand
CATTTCCCAATCAGGAGGAAGAATACCAATCCGCAAAGGGTATCTACAAAACCGGCACCGGTTCCACTCGCAATTTCATAAACTGAGCGAATGAACATAATGGCAATACCCAATGCCAGAGGAAAATCGAGGTTTAATACTTTATTTTTCAGATTTTTCCAGGCAGATATGAAATAATCACGCCCACTATAAAAAACAACAGGTAAGGCAAAAACAAGATTAAGCCAGCCAAAGAACGATTTAAACTGCTCTTCAAAAGTTGCAAGTCCGAAATATTCCGGAAAACTCAGCAGCATTACATTGCCGAAGCAAAAGCCGGCTACCGCAATTTTTTTGATCAGGTCCCTGTCAGAAACTTTATTCTGTTCTTTAACAACATCCTGTAAACTGATCAGTGGTTCATAGCCGATAGAGCTCAGCATTATAACCAGCTCACGCAGCGACATTTCCTTATTTTTAAAGGTAATTACAACTTGTTTTTTGAGAAAATCTATTCTTGAATTAATGATAGAATTATTGATTTTGTAGAGGTGCTCCAGCAGCCATAAGCATGAACTGCAATGAATCGCAGGGATATAAAGGGTTATAATGCTAATCGAATCATCCGCATAGTCAAGTAATGAAGCAGCTATTTTGGGTTCATCTAAATAATCGTAATGCGAACCTACTTCATTTTGGGTTTTACCCGGGGTATCATTATAAGCGTAATAATTGCAAAGTTGATTTGCAGAAAGAATTTTATAAACACTCTGACATCCTACACAGCAGAAATTTTTATCTTCAAAATGATACTG
>JBAZHY010000137.1:0-5651 GCA_041652175.1 Pedobacter sp. | reverse complement strand
ACGTGTGCATGGTTATGAGATTTCTGCAGATGTGCTTTTGTCTAATAAGTTCAGTTTAGGCTCAAGCTACACATATGTAGAGGGTAAGCGTGATGGAAATAATAACGGGCAGTATGATGATGCAACAGATACCTATCTTGGCGGGGAGCGGATTGCACCTCCTAAATTTACAAGCTTTATTAAATTCACACCAAACTCCAGATTAATGATCCGTACCGACCTATTGGCTTCGGGAGGCAGAAACCGGTTTGCAATGACCGGAGCAGGAATTTACAAAACCTATGAGGGCAAAGTAGATCCTTATCAGGTAATTAATCTGTCTTCATCCTATCAGATCAATAAGTCTACCTTACTGAGATTAGGAGTGGAGAACTTACTGAATGAAGATTATTTCCCTGCAAGATCACTTTGGCCGAGCATTGATCAATATTACGTAAAAGGAAGAGGAATGAGTTTTACTTTTGGTATAAGCAAAAAGTTTTAAGTTGTTTATCTTTTGAATTCTATCAGAGAGTACAATAGTTTAGCATGAAACTCAGAAAAATATATCTGATTCATAAGTATACCGGTCTTTGTGCCGGTATATTTATATTTATACTTGTTGTCAGCGGGTCAATTCTTGTTTTTCATGATGACTTAGATCAATGGCAGTTGAAGCGTTATAGTCAGGTTGAAAATACCAGGCCGGTGTCTGTTGATATGGGCTATCGTACGGTTTCAGCTCAATATGTTGATTGGGATGTCCGCCTGATCCGTTTCTCTGAACGTCGGGATCATGCTCTGGTCTTTCAGTTAAGAAAACCTGAAGAACGGCTGCTGGCTGTTGTCCACCCCTCAAACGGTGCTCTGATCAAAGTCATCCCTCAATCGCAGACTCTGGTTTATTGGGTTTTAAAATTGCATTATACCCTTCTTGCCGGACTCGTTGGTGAAATGCTTGTACTTTTATCCGGTTTGCTTTTTATTATTTCACTACTTACAGGGCTAATTGTTTATCGTAAGGTTCTTTTGAAGACGCTGCTTTTCAGGGTTCGTTTCAGTTTCAAAACTTCAAATGCTTTCTATTCCTCTCTTCATCGATATGTAGGGGTATGGTCGCTGTTGCTTAATCTGCTAATGGGTTTAAGCGGGGTCGTAATCAGTTACGAAATTGTTTCAGCAGGACTAAAGAAGCAGGAAATACCTCAAATAGCTTTGCCGGAAATCAATATTTCCATTGACGGGGTTCTTAAGGATATTCAGTTAAATGTTCCTGATTTTAAGGCAGAATATATCCGCTTTCCTTTAAATAGTTCGCAGCCAATGAATATTGCAGGAAGTTATACCCGGAACAGTCCCTTCTTCAGTAAATATTATAATGTGATTAAAGTGGACATAAATAGTGGCGATTATACTGATGTTAGCTCAACGAATAACCTTTCAAGTCTGGTAAGAGGGATACATTTTGTAGAATATGGCAATGGATTGATCCGGGTAATTTTTGTTTTGGTCGGATTAAGTGCCGGAATCCTTACGCTGAGTGCTTATCTGATTTGGGTAAGGAGGAGAAAATAAATCCGTTTTGAAGGATGTCGGATGTCAAACAGAAATCTTTATAAAAAAAAAGGCTATCGTAAACGATAGCCCTTGTGGAGAATACCGGAGTCGAACCGGTGACCTCTTGCATGCCATGCAAGCGCTCTAGCCAGCTGAGCTAATCCCCCTTTTTACTGGTGTGCAATAATGAGCATTTTTCTTGCTTTTTGCAATAGGGAAAATAAGATAATTAAACTGCTTAAATAGATTTAAAATAAAATGATTTTGAATCATCTATGCCTTTATCCTAATATTATGAGGTAAAATAGGATTTAATCTAATAATTTCTGATTGTCTATAAAGGAATTAATTGCTTAAACTACTTACTTACTTATTTAAATAACCATATTTTTATATTGGAGCCAAGATGCTACATAAGGGAATTAAAACACGACGTATTTCAGAGCATAAACAGGAAATTAGTTATTAAAACCTCAACTATTTTTAAATGAATCCTAAAGTTGATGCCTTCTTAAACAATGCCAAAAAATGGAGTGAAGAAATGACTCTCCTAAGAGGGATTGTTCTTGAATGCGGGCTAAATGAAGAAATCAAATGGATGCATCCATGCTATACTTTGAATAATGCAAATATTGTATTAATTCACGGATTCAAGGAATATTGTGCGTTGTTGTTTCATAAGGGTGTATTAATAAAGGACAAGGATGATTTATTAGTTCAGCAGACAGAAAATGTACAATCGGCTCGTCAGCTTAGATTTACTCATTCAGATGACATTATTCAAAAACGAAATGTGATAATTGCTTATATAAAAGAAGCAATTGAGATAGAGAAAACCGGACTACAAGTGGTTTTTAAGAAGACCCGCGAATATAATATACCTGCAGAGTTCAAATCGGCTTTTAAGGAAATACCTGAATTGGAAAAAGCTTTTTATTCACTCACACCCGGCAGACAAAGAGCTTATCTCTTATATTTTTCATCGGCAAAACAATCGACGACAAGGGAAAGCAGAATAGATAAGTATATTCCTAAAATACTAGATGGAAAAGGTCTGGACGATTAAAACTTTAATAATAATAAACGCAGTTCGATCTTCGTAAATTTTGCAGATCATGTGAATATCCAATTGAGGAAAAAACGACCTCTTTGATCTGTTTGAATTGTAATTGCTAATCACTTATGTCTTTCTTCGCTCATCCTTTTAACTATTGAACCATATTGTATTTAAGTAAACAGATTGATGATTTGTCTCTGTGACTATGTGCAATAATATCTTGAGGTAGTGAATTTTAGTTGATTATGATTCAATTGGAATACAATTTAATTATTGGTTAAAATTAGTAGAGATCTTGTTTTTAATTTTCTAAAAGTTAAAATTTTAAATTCATGTCGAATATTTTCTTTTAAGAAACTAATTATCATACAAATTCCAATTCGGGGAATTTGTTACGCATATTGAGCGACTTTGTGGTAAATTATACTCATTTTTTACATACTGCACTTCTTTTATCGTCTCTGAATAATAAATTGCTTGGCATAAGTATTGCGTAAGTATTAACACTTAAATAAAATGAGTAACAATACTTAAACTAAACGCAAAAAAATGAACTTAAAATTTACTTCCACTCTGGCAATCGCTGCCATTCTAACCTTCTCTGCAGGATGCAAGAAGGAGAACAACCTCTCTTCTGCAAATGAGCTTTCAGCGATAGCTGAAGTTTCGGCTACAGGCGGAGCATACACTAATATTTTTGAAGGTAAAACAGATAATGGAGACGGAACGTGGACTTACACATGGTCGATGCAGAATAATCTGGGTTCCCAGAATCTGAGCCACTGGGTAATGGATCTTGGAACCTGTGTAACGATTGATGATGTGACAGGTGCGGCACAGGGTGCGGATTTAAATAATATGTCTGCTTTAGAAGAAAAAGACATAGTTTGGAAAGCAGATCCTTCTTTAACAAGTCCAGAAAATTCACCTCTACCAGGATGTAACATTACTGTACCTGTGTTTAAATTTGGTCAGGGAACTGAAAACACTACTGCAAAAGTTTACTATTCAATTACTATTTCTAAAAATGTAGGTACTGCTGATGTAACCGGTTATTACAAATCAGGAAGAAACACCGGTTGCGGATCGTTCACATTCACCGGCCTTGGTTGCGAGATTATTGAAGAATTAAGTTATTCTTATTCTCAGGGATTCTGGTTTGCAAAACCACAAACAGTATGGCCTGGAAACGGAACCATCACTTTAGGAAATAAAGTGTATACTCAGGCTGAAGGAAAGGCAATATGGGATGCTTCAAACAAAAAAGGATTGGCTGATTCAAAAGCTGCGTTTACTCAGGCTGCTGCAATTAAATTAAGTGAAGGATTAGGTCTTGTAAAGCCTTCTGCAAGTGTTTGGGCTGATGTTGCGATTGTGGATGCATATCTTGCAACTTTAAATAAATTGACTCCTACCTATTTACCTACTGGAAATGCTGCTGCTAAAGCTGCTGCAGGTAGAATTTCAACCTGGATTCAAGCTAATCATGTAGATACTACTTTTGGTAACTAATATTAAGAATTGATTTCAAAGTGAAGCCTCAGTGAAATTGTTTTTGCTGAACCTCTTAATCAAATTTTAAGTATCTTTTTTAATATTTTAACCGGCAATTTTCATATGAAAATTGCCGGTTTTTTGTTTTAATTCATAACAAAATGTTAAATCTGGTTCCATTTAATAGTATTCTCTCGTAAGCAATTTCAGGATGGCCCGGATTTATGCTTTTATTATCTCTATTTTAATCTCTATCCATCACCTTTCGATTCTGTCATTCTCTCCTCCTGAATTTCTTAAGAATTATTAGTTGGGAGGATATCCGATTAATATTTTCTTTTTCCATCTGAATGGTTATTAATCAGTCAAAATTGGGATGTTGATATATCCTTAACTTTGCTGAGTTGGGAATATCAGATAGAACCGTAAATTTTGATTTGAAGTGAACCCTCAAGACTTCGTTATTCCCAGGAAACGCAGTAGCACTGGATTCTGTTTTTTAATTTTTTGCATAAGTCGGGTTCGTTTTACATAATAAACATCTTTAAGTTAAAAACTAAGCTTATTATAGTGGGGTGACAATTTTTTGCCGATTTGATTTTTCCAGGGTCAGATTGTTTGATCAATTATTTTTTTATTATCTTAAATGATAGCAATACTATTATCTATTAATGCTATTCTCGCCTTTATATTTATTAGTCATAGTCTGAAGATGACTGAGTGTTTACAAATAAGTTGCAGAAATGGAAAAAGACACGACCAACTACAAGACTTTGTTTAAATACAGTCCTGTTCCTAAGTGGATTTATGATGTAAAGACCTTCCAAATTCTGGATGTCAATAAGATGGCTATCAGGCATTATGGTTACAGCAGAAAGGAATTTCTGAATATGACTATCAAGGATTTGAGACCGGAGCAGGAGATTCCTAAAATGCTCGAGGCTCATGTTAGGTATTCATTACGGAAAGAGAATTTTTATATCGGGAAGTTTACTCATTTCAAAAAAAATAAAGAAAAGATCCGGGTCGAAGCTCATGGTCATAAGTTGATCTACAAAGGATATGAAGCCATTATGGTTGTATGCATTGATATTACTGAGAAGGATCGTCAATGGAATGAATTAAAAAAATCTGAGAGAAGACTGAAAGCTGCTTCTTCTATTGCTCAGCTGGGTTACTGGCGTTATGAGATGGATAGCTCTGAATTGATCTGGTCTGATGAGGTTTACAAAATATGGAAGCAGCAGAAGAAAGGATTCAAACCCGATATGGATTATTTTATTTCAACGATTCATCCTGAAGATCGGGAAGGGTTTGAATTGAAACAGGGCTTGCTTTATGCAGGGCTTAAAAATCTAAATTTTGTACATCGTATTGTATTGCCGGATCAATCGGTGAAATGGGTACATGAAATAGGCAGATTAGAACGTGATGAGGCAGGGAATATAGTGGCAATTGAGGGTACAGTACAAGATATTACTGTTCAAAAAACAGAAGAACAGCATCTTAAACTGCTGGAAAGTGTGATTACCAATACCAATGATGCGATAGTGATTACTGAAGC
>JBAZHY010000136.1:0-5698 GCA_041652175.1 Pedobacter sp. | reverse complement strand
GATCATTAATCATAATGGTTATAAAAGGTACTGGGATAGTCATGCCAAAGCACCCTATCTGTTTAACCGGGATACGAAAGTATTCATTAGCTATGATGATGAGCGTTCTATCAGAATGAAAGCCAAGTACATCCGTAAGCATAAACTGGCAGGAATATTCTTCTGGGAGTACTTTTCAGATCCACAGGAATATTTGTTGAATGAGATTGACAGGATAATGAATTAGGATTGTGTGAGGAAGTTATCTGTTGTCACCCGATAGCTACGCGTTGCCTGTTGTTAGTTGCTCTGCATCGTCTGCGTTTGCAAGGCAAATGACTTAGGAAGGCATTTATAATATATTTAATGTCAGCTAATTACGATAAATTTTTTAGTTGAAAATATTAAATTCTTTAGAGATTCGTCTGCATCAGCAAAAAATTAATAATTTTATAAGATTAAGCTTAATTTGTTGTTCTTCAAATTCATTACTTAAATATAACATCGCTCTTAATTGTTGATAATCAAATAATTGTGTCTTGATTATCCTGTAAATTATTTTCATCTTATCCTGAACTCAAATTAGTTTAAAAATATTCATCAGTAGAAATTCCTGATGAATGAAAAGCAATATTTAACCTATAAAATCAGGGCAATGGAAAAACAATTTGAAGAAATCAGGGATCAGCAAAAAGCATCATGGAATAAATCGTCTCCCGGATGGAAAAAATGGGATGACTTAACCATGGATTTTTTAAAACCATTCGGTGATGAAATTATTCGACATCTGCATTTGAAAGATACGGATGTGGTGCTGGATGTGGCCGCAGGTACAGGGGAACCTGGCTTAACAATTGCATCAATAGTCAAAAGCGGAAAGGTTATCATGACAGACCTAGCTGATGATATGCTTGTCATTGCACGTGAAAATGTTCAAAAAGCAGGAGCTAAAAACATTGAATTCAGAGTAAGTGATGTATGCGAATTGCCTTTTCCGGATAATAATTTTGATGCGATAAGCTGTAGAATGGGCTTTATGTTTTTCCCGGATATGTTTTTGGCTGCAAAGGAAATGGTAAGGGTGCTAAAGCCGGGAGGAAGAATTGCAATATCCGTTTGGACGGGACCAGATAAAAATTTTTGGTTTTCAGGAATAATGGATATTCTCAAACAAAATATGGAATTACCAACTCCTCCGTCTGGCTCACCCGGAATGTTTCGTTGTGCCAAAGATGGCCTCATGTCCGATTTATTTATGCAGGCTGGATTGAAAGACATTTCACAAACTGAAATTCCGACTAAATTGAATTGCCTGACTGCTGAAAACTATTGGAGTTTTATAACAGAAGTAGCCGGTCCGGTAGTGAGTGCTTTAAGTATTGCCGACAGTGCTACGAAAGAAAAAATTAAATCAGAAACTTTTCAGTTAGTAAATCAAAAGTATGCAGATGGTAAAGTTTCGATTGATGCCAGTGCGTATGTAGTTAGTGGAAGGAAATAGTTGGTGCCTGGTTAATTTGTAAAAGACTGAATCTTTATTTGTTTCTTTAACCTGCATCGTCCGTGTTTGCGACTCGGATGCCTGAGACAGACATTTGTAATGTCTTTTATACCTATTGATCAGCGATACAATCGCTGTTCTCGTTCATCCTCATTGCAAATGAGGATGATATGGGATTCCCGTTTCTGGCAATATCTTATCCTTTATACCCTAACTCTTCTCCACAAAGTAATCATAAACCATTTTCGAAACCTTTGCCATCGACTTTACTGCAGCCTTGTCGTTTTCCAGTTCCTTTGACAGCAGCACCAAAACATATTTTCTGCCATCCGGAAGAAATACAATACCGGCATCGTGGTTTACTCCGGTAATCCATCCGGTTTTATGGGCAACTTTTACATTCTTTGGTAATCGGGCTGGTATCTTGTCATTGAATTTCTGGTCCAGCAGAATATGGATCATGGCTTCTGAAGATGCTTTGTTTACTGCAGTACCTTCGGCCATTTTTGAAAAGATGATCATCTGATCAAAGGCGGTGGTGGTATTATTCAGACCTGCCCTGTAGGCCTTTGTATCTTCCACACCTCTCAATACCTGAATGTCATTTGCTCCCATTTCCCGCATAGTCTGGTTGGCATTTTTAGCACCTATCAGATCAATGATCAGATTAGTGGCCAGATTGCTGCTTTGTATGATCATCAGGTAAAGCAGATCATAGATCTTAATCTTTGATCCCAATTGGCTGTAGAGCGAGGTCTCACTGTCATCTTTTGGGTTCAGTGAGAAGAGGCTTCCATCAACGATACTTTTAAATTCATTCCTGACGGTAATAGAATCATCTATTGAAAATTTGCCTGATGCGGCCTGTTTGTATGCCTCAATCAAAACCGGGGTCTTCATTGTGCTGGCGGCATGAAAGCCAGTCCTTTCATTGATGAGAGTTTCTTCCCCATCCGTCAGATCCTTAAAGGCCACTGCGAAAACCCCCTTGTTTTTAGCGAGTTCTGTCTGAATCTGTTCTTTCAGGTCCTTAGGATCTTTATTTCCTGCAGCTAACACAGACAGTAGAATGGTCATGATCATTGTAAACATTTGAATACCCCCGAATAATAAGCGTGTCTGTACGAATATAGGAATAGTATAATTTGTATTTTTAGCCGTTTTAATTCATTTATTTCTTTGGATCTTATGAAATCGAAAAGTTTATTTCTTGTTGTTTTGCTGTTTATTACCGCTCAAATAGCTGCTGCACAGGATTCTGTGCAGGTGAAAAAGGATATTGACAGGGTTTGGGATAGCTATGAGTTCTATCATGAAGCGGGTATAAAGAATCGATTTATTAAGCATAGTGATGTTTTACAACTGATTAAGAAACATATAGGTTCAGGCTTATTTGTCAGTGAAGAGATTGGCAGATCCATAAAAGGCCGCAGTATCAATCATATCAGCTATGGCAGGGGAAAAACGAAAGTTTTACTATGGTCGCAGATGCATGGTGATGAATCGACGGCAACAATGGCGCTTTTTGATCTTTTTAATTTTTTATCGGGGAATGATGAGTTTGATCCTTTGAGAAGACTGATCCGCGATAACCTTGAACTGCATTTTGTACCGATGCTGAATCCTGATGGTGCTCAGGAATGGAAAAGAAGAAATGAGCAGGAAATAGATATTAACCGTGATGCCCGTCGTATGGTAACGCCTGAGGGAAGAGCTCTGATGGAAATTGCGAAAAAGATTGAACCTGAGATTGGGTTTAATCTTCATGATCAGAGTACGCTCTATGCTGCCGGGCCAGGTGATAAATCGGCAACTATTTCTTTTCTTCCGCCTGCCTACAATTATGCAAAAGATATGAATGATGTCAGAAAGAGGGCTACCCGGCTTATTCTGGAAATGAATGATGCTTTACAGACACGTATTCCGGGAAAAGTGGCTAAATATAATGATGATTTTGATCCGCGCTGCTTCGGAGATACCTTTCAGGGAATGGGTATTTCCACTATTCTGATTGAATCAGGAGGATTTGTGAATGATCCTGAAAAGCAATACATCAGGAAGCTTAATTTTTATGCCATTCTGAGTGCCCTGGAATCCATTGTCAGGAAATCATATGAAAGCCAGGATCTGGCCAAATACGATGCTATTCCTGAGAACAGCCGGTCTTTGTATGATCTGATCGTTAGAAATGTAAGTATTCAGAAAGAGGGCTACGTATTCAGGACTAATCTGGGTATTAACCTTAATCAGATCAAAGGTCCGGATTATGCCAGTATGTTTTACAACGGACGTATTGAAGAACTGGGTGATATGGAATTGAATTATGGTCATCATGAAATTGATGCATCTCAATTTAACCTGAGCCCGGGTAAAGTAAAAGCTCTGACCAAAGCTGAATGGGATAAACTAACTAAGGAAGAAGAGTTTCAACTGATTAAAGAAGGGTTTTTGTTTGTGAAACTCTCAGATAGTACTTCTCCTGCCGGACCTTTAAAAGACAGGTTGATCAATCTGACTAATCAGGAAGATGGTCCGCTGAAAGCCGCAGAAATAGGACAGCAGGCTCAGTTTCTTCTGGTGAAAGATGGAAAGCCTGAAGCTGCTGTTCTGAACGGGTATCTGATTGATCTGAACAAGGAGATGCCGGAAGTACCAAATGTTTTTGGGTATTGACTTTTAAGGGGAGAATACTAAGGAGGTTGTGGCTCTCGCCACAATGACAGCCTGATATAGAAATTAATAAGATTCCGGCCTCCGAGCCGGAATCTCCCTTCTTACCCCTTCATTTCATTGTCATGGCAGGCCTGACCCGCCACCTCCGTAGGTTAAAACTTTAATTACTTATGGAATTTGGGGACTAGTTTGGTTAAAGAAGAGGTCCCGGCTTTCGCCGGGATGACAGGCAGATATATAAAACAAGGAGATTCCGGCTCGGGGGCCGGAATCTGACTAATTCTCCTGAATTCTTATTTCGAATAAGCAGTCTTGTGAATCAGACTTAGTAAAGAGCGTTTTCCGGTTGCATCGCCCAAAATCTGCCAGATCATGATTCCTGAAGCATTTTCTTTGGCTAGCAGGGTTTTCTTACGCATGGTTTCTTCTCCATTGTAATACATGATCTTTCCGTCGGGCATAGTAATCTGATCTGTTTTTTCGGCTCCCGGAAAAGTGTTGACTATTTGTCCGTAGTTCATACTTGAAGCCGGAGAGGTTAATTCAGGTCCAAAGCCATAACCATAAAATCCTACTCCAAGTACGATTTTTTCTTTGGGGATATTCCTTTCTGTCCTGAAGTAGTTCAGGTCTGCCACTGCATGTTCATAAGTAGAATGCGGACCCGGTTTGGAAGGGCGCCACGGACCGGTATGATCATAGCTCATCAGGGTCATAAAATCATATTGTGCCAGTGCCTTGTCACTTAATTGATCTTTATAGAAAATAGCTACTGCAGCGGTAACCAACTTTTTATGAGGTTTAAGAACATTGGCAAGACCAATAACAAAATTCTCATAATTCTCATCGATATCACTGCCTTCAATATCCACATCAATGCCATCAAAATTATACTTCAGGGTAATCAAAAGCAGATCATTAATGAATCTGGCCCGGTTTTCAGCTTTGAGGAGTTTGTGATAATATTCATGTTTTCCTCCTCCGGCAATAGATGGCAGCACCTTTACATGATGTTTATGCGCTGCTTTAATAAAGGGAATGATCGCACTGAGATCCTGATTGAAATTACCCAGTGTATCAGGATTCAGAAAGGAAAGGTTGATATGCGTCAGCTTATCAAAAGGTACAGCTTTCAGATCAGCAGTCATGGCTGCCTTGAGTGAATAATATCCTACAATCCTAAAATCTGAGCGATTTTTCTTTTGTCCCTGAACCTGAAGGCTAATTACGGATATCAGAAGAAGGGCGGTAATCTTTTTTATGATGTTCATTTAGTTCGGATAGAATTCGCTTACTCTGTTTTCTTCTTTAAGTGCCTCATCTTCTTTGCCAAGTTTATGCAGTATTTCTGCTCTGTACTTGTGGCATTTTGCAGCTACATATGAATCAGGAAATGATTTTGCCGACTGTGTAAACAGATCAAAAGCCTTTTGGAGTTGTTCTTTGTCCTTACTTTTCATCAGTGCTTTACCATCCAGATAATCCTGATGCCAGCGTTTTGCAACCGGACTCATGCGTTCTGCCTCCTGTAAGGTGGCAAACTGC
>JBAZHY010000135.1:0-5700 GCA_041652175.1 Pedobacter sp. | reverse complement strand
AACTGTGATCGGATTGCTTGCCGCACCTGTTTTAATGGCAAAAGAGGGATGGAATGATCATGACCGCTCGTCTAAATATACCGCACGGGATATGGCCATCAATTACCTGGAGTCCTGTGCACCAAACGCCATACTTTTCACTTATGGTGATAATGATACTTATCCATTATGGTATGCCCAGGAAGTTGAAAATATACGTCCTGATGTGAGGGTTGTGAATCTGAGTTTATTGGGTACCGACTGGTATATCAGACAAATGAAAAAGAAAGTGAACCAGGCAGATGCATTACCAATTACTATGCCCGACGAAAAATTTGTGCAGGGAGTTCGTGATGTAATGGGCTACCAGGACTACAGTACTGCAGGTGCCGTAGAGCTGAAAGATATCTTTGATATCCTTACTTCCGATAATGATGAAGATAAAGCCACCTATCAGGATGGATCAAAAGAAAACTTCCTTCCGAGTAAAAATTTCAAGATTACAGTAAATCCTGATCAGATCATTGCCACTAAAACTTTACCTGAAAGCAAAAGAGACCAGATTCCTCAGACTGTTGAATGGACTTACAATAAAGGTTATGTAACCAAGACCGAACTGGCAATGATCGATGTACTCGCACACAATAACTGGAAGCGTCCTGTTTATTTTGCCATAACCGTTCCTGATGACAATTACATGGGATTAGGCGATTATCTGTACAATGAAGGCTTTGCTTACCGGCTGCTTCCGCTTAAAAAAGCAGTAGTCGATTCTGCTGCAGAAAAACCTGATCTTACCAATACCGATGAGATGTATCATAACATGATGACTAAATTCAAATGGGGTAATATGAAAAATGCTACTTACCTTGATCCTGAATCTGTCAGAATGAGCTTTACAATCGTTAATCATTTCAATATTCTTGCAGAGAATCTTTATAAAGCCGGTCGTAATGATGAAGCTAAAAAAGCATTGATCAAATGTCTGGACGTTGTTCCGAACAGAAACTATTCATTGAATTTTACAATTCGTAAATTCTATATGACTGATCTGCTTTATAAATTGAACGAAACAAAAAGAGCAAATGAACTGGCCCTTAATACTGCAGATTATATTGAAGACCAGTTGAATTATCTCGCTGCTATTGCACAAACAAAAGAGAATCTGAATACCCGGGAGATTCAGCTCGGAGTTTATGTAATGACCGAACTCAATAAACTGAGTGAGAAGAACGGACAAACAGCATTGAATAAACAGCTTGAGTCTAAAATAAAAGCTATTGAATCGAGGTTCATTGGTATGGGAAAATAAATGATTCCTTTTTTATAAAAAAAATCCCCTGAAGCTTATACTCCCGGGGATTTTTTTTATAAAATACGTTCGATATTATTATTCAACCACCACACCCATTGAACAGAATTTCTCAATTCTTTCTGAAATTACCTGATCAATATCTCTATCCATTAATTCTTTAAGATCTTCCGCAATCCTGGTACGGATGGTCTTTGCCATTTCTTCGGGATTATGATGGGCACCTCCAAGCGGCTCTTTAATGATTCCATCAATCAACTTATTACTGAGCATGTCATGTGCAGTAAGTTTTAAACAATCTGCTGCTTTCTCTTTAAAATCCCAGCTTCTCCAAAGAATAGATGAACATGACTCCGGAGAAATCACAGAGTACCAGGTATGCTCAAGCATGTAAACACGATCCCCTATACCTATGCCAAGTGCACCACCTGAAGCTCCTTCGCCAACAATAAAACAAAGTACAGGTACCCTCAATACAGACATTTCGAGTAAATTTCTGGCAATAGCCTCACCTTGTCCTCTTTCTTCTGCCTCAAGGCCGGGATAAGCCCCGGGAGTATCTATAAAAGTGATAACTGGTTTATTAAACTTTTCAGCCAGTTTCATCAGTCTTAATGCCTTACGATAACCTTCGGGGTTTGCCATACCAAAATTACGATACTGGCGCATTTTGGTATTCGTTCCTTTTTGGTGACCAATGATCATAACTGTTTGTCCGTCAATACTGGCAAATCCACCAACAATGGCTTTATCATCCTTTACTGTCCGGTCGCCATGGAGTTCGATAAAATCATCACACATCATTTCGATATATGAAAGTGTATAAGGCCTGTCAGGATGTCTGGATATCTGAACGTTTTGCCATCCGGTAAGTTGAGAGTAGACCTGCTGTTTGGTTTGTTCAACCCTGCCCTCTAATTCTGCAATCGTTACAGATACATCTACCTTTGTTTTTTCAGCTACCTGTTTTACCTTTTCAATCTGCTGAAGCAGATCGGCAATCGGCTTTTCAAAATCAAATGTTGTATTCATTATCTTTTTTAATCGGGGGGCTAAATTAGGAAAATAAAAGTGTTCATAAATACCATAGAATCGAATATGAACAGAAAACATCTGTGAGAATGATCAAATATAAACCTATCCTACTGAAAATAAGTAAATTAAATCTTAAAATTTTACTATCCCACGCTCAGATCTTTCTAAACCTTCAGATTTTTTAGTCTTTCTTTAGCCTGATCCCAATTACCGGCTTTTTTTGCCGGTACAACTGCCTGATCGATCAGTGCCTGCAGATTGCTTAGTGCCTCCATAGCCTGGGTTGCAGTAATACCTGATTCCTTCATTTGTATCAAATCAATCAATACAGCCTTGATATTTCCGTATTCATCACTCACATAATTAAGTCCGTTCATCATTTTATTATTTAATATTCTGCAATTAACACCTCTTATAAAATCACCACACAAACATTAAGTTTAATTCTCTCCTAACTGCCTGAAACTATAGCAAGCATTGTTTAATAAGATTTCTGTATCTTATGACTAATCCATTTACAAATATCTGACATTTTCAAGACGAAAAAGCAAACAGTTATTCCATTTTTTGATTATATTTTTGGCTTTTATGAATTTCCTTTTCAGATAAGACGAAGCAAAAATGGGACACTTACCAAAATTAATCGAAGACCTTGCCCTGATATTAGTCACGGCAGCAATTACGACTCTTCTTTTCAGAAAAATTAAGCAACCCTTAGTTTTAGGTTATATTATTGCCGGTCTTTTAGTAGGTCCCAACCTCTCTGTAACACCCACAGTGATTGATACAGCCAATGTGAAAACCCTTGCAGAAATTGGGGTTATATTCCTTTTATTCAGTCTCGGCCTTGAGTTCAGCTTTAAAAAATTAATGCGGGTTGGGGGTACTGCATCAATCACAGCCTTTGTTGAAATCATTTTTATCTGCTGTACCGGCTACATGACAGGACAATTGATGGGCTGGTCGGTGATGGACAGCCTGTTTCTGGGAGGTATGTTGGCCAGCTCATCAACAACAATTATTATCAAAGCATTTGATGAACTTGGCATAAAAACCAAGCAGTATGCACGTGTAGTATTTGGAGTATTGGTTGTTGAAGATATTGTTGTTATCCTCCTGATGGTGCTTTTATCAACAGTTGCAGTTACCAAACAATTTGAAGGTTCTGAAATGCTTTTCACCGTAGGACGTCTGCTGTTCTTTCTGATACTCTGGTTTATAGCAGGAATTTTCCTTCTCCCAACACTATTAAAAAAAGCAAAAGATCTTTTGGATGAGGAAACACTTCTGATTCTCGCCATCGGACTTTGCCTTGGCATGGTAGTGATTGCTACTCAGGTTGGATTCTCAGCCGAGCTTGGCGCATTTATCATGGGATCCATTTTAGCAGAAACCACTAAAGCAGAAAAGGTAGAACATCTGATAAAACCGGTTAAAGATTTATTCGGAGCCGTATTTTTTGTTTCTGTAGGTATGCTGATCAATCCTGAAACTATCATGGAATATCGTTGGCCGGTTATATGGGTTACCCTTCTTGTTCTGTTCGGTAAATTTTTAAGTACTACACTTGGTGCTTTATTATCCGGTCAGCCGCTCAAACAATCGGTACAGGTGGGTATGAGCATGGCTCAAATCGGTGAATTTGCCTTCATTGTGGCCTCTCTGGGACTTTCACTGGGTGTAACCAGCGAGTTCCTGTTTCCGGTTGCTGTAGGTGTATCAGCCATCACAACCTTTACTACACCTTATATGATTCGCTTTTCGCCTCAGATGTACGATCTAATCCTTAAGATATTACCCAACCGATGGATTGAATCATTAAACCAATATGCTAATAGTGCACAAAAGATACAGGCTGAAAGTACCTGGAACAAAGTATTAGGCTCTTATATCAATATAGCCGTCACTAATGGGATCATTATTCTGGCTATGATGCTGCTTTCCATTAACTTTCTGAAACCCTTTTTAAATGCCAATATGGAAAATCCAATGCTTGCATCGGTAATCGGAATTTTCATTTCATTGGGTACAGCATCGCCCTTTCTCTGGGCTTTAATGGCAAAAAGGCCAAATAATATGGATTACAAAGAACTCTGGATCAGCAAAGATTATAACAGGGGACCTTTGTATGTAATCGAAATATTCAGACTGATTGCAGGTATTTCCATTTTAAGTTTTTGGGTAAGCCGAATCTTTTCAGGTACCATTGCCATAATTATTGTTGTTCCGCTGATTGTTGTAATCATATATCTTTTTTCAAAGCGGATCCAGAAATTTTATCACCGTCTCGAAAAGCGTTTCATCACTAATCTTCATGCAAGGGAAATTGCTGCAGAAGAAAATTCGCATTCTGAAAAATTATTGAGAGAGCATTTTAAACCCGAATCTGAACTCGCCCCATGGGAAGCGCATATGGTAGACATGGAAGTTAAGCAAAATGCTGAATATATCGGTAAAACTCTTGAGGAACTGGCATGGCGCGAAAATTACGGAATAAACATAGCCTACATTAAAAGAGGTGATAAACTAATCTATGCTCCAGGCCGCTTTAATAAACTGCTCCCATTTGACCAGGTTGGAATCATTGCGAATGATGAACAGATCCAAAAGTTCAAACCAGTTTTTGAGACAACTGAAGTACTTGATCCTACTGAATATAATGTAGAGGATATCATCGTTCAAAAGATCGTGGTTAATGAACATAATAAATTAAAAGGGCATACCGTCAGGGATTCCGGAATAAGGGAGCGCACTAATGGTTTGGTTATAGGAATTGAAAGGAATAATCAAAGAATCTTAAATCCTAATTCATTTACTGAATTTGAATGGGGGGATATTGTATGGATTGTTGGGGAAAGAAAAAAAATTCAAAAACTGCATGAAAGCTGATCGGATCTATTTCCAGTAATAAATAAAGGCAGAAGCAGAATTAATCACTTTTTTTCGTTCGGGCAAACCATAACATACCTCATCATAATACTCAGGATTATAATAGGATAATACTTTCATATCCGATTTTGAAATAATCGTAAATTCATAGGTATAAGAGTCGTATATATGATACTTTAAAGCACAAAAGTTGGCAATATCCTTCTCATTTTTTATACTGAACAAATCATTCTGGATCAGATTCTTCCAGATCTTTTCAAGATTTGCCTGACTCAGGTTCCGGGGTATTTTTTTCTCTGTTGAAGGATTATATTCAAATGCATTTAATTGATTTGAATTACGGGCAATGATAAAATAATCTGTTGTGGCCTTGCCCGGTTGAATTATCCGGAATAGAATCAAATTATCATACTGATCATGAAGCCTCTGTATCTCCCGGTCAAACATTGAAGGATCATAAGACTGTCCGTTCTCAAGGCGGATAC
>JBAZHY010000134.1:0-5717 GCA_041652175.1 Pedobacter sp. | reverse complement strand
GATAGGCTTTACGGATGATCCAATATGCACTATAATTTCTCCTTCAATAACTACGATTGCCGAACCTGCCTTTGAGATTGGAACAACATGTTGCGATCTGCTTTTAAAACACATCAATAAGAAAAATTTCAATCCTCAGGAGATTATATTACCTGGCAAACTAATGGCCAGAGATTCAACCAAACGGCATTAATAGGAGTGCCTGTATAGGGGATCAAATCGAACTTCTTAATTTTATTGTCTAAGACATGTTTCCTGCTACAAAGATCTGTTATAGACCACCTTCCCATTAATAATTGTAGTCTGAATTTTGATATTCTCGTCAAAGAGAACGATGTCAGCCTCCTTTCCTTCAACCAGTGATCCCTTCCTATCTGCCACATTCATAATACGGGCAGGGGTGCTGGTCATCATTCTGACAGCATCCAAAAGAGGGACATCAGCCAAATTAACCATGTTTCTAACAAGTCGGTCTGCTGTAGCAACGCTTCCTGCAAAGGAAGTACGATCGGGCAGTTTAGCTACTCCGTCCTCTATTATTACCTTCAAACCTGTATCCTTATTTCCTAAAATACTTTCACCTTCAGGCATACCTGCCCCACGCATTGCATCAGTTATTAAGGCAATCTTATCCGGACCTTTAATTTTATAGATAAGCTTCAGCAGAGGTGCCGGAAGATGAATTCCATCCGCAATAATTTCAACATCCATTTCATCTATAATATATGCGCTTTCTATTACACCTGCATACCGGAAAGCATTTCTACGGCTAACTCCGGACATACCTGAATACAAGTGGGTAGCAAGGGTGTAACCATTTTCAAAACCTTCAAGCACTTCCTCATAAACAGCATCTGTATGAGCTAATGCTGGCAAAATTCCCTTTGAAATCAGATATCTGGCAAATGGTATTGCGCCCTTTAACTCGGGTGCCGCACTCCATCGCTTAATAAAATTGGATCTGCCTATAACATCCATATATTCTTCAGGATCGGGATCGCGGATGTATCGTGGATCCTGTGCTCCGCGCTGATTCATTGCAAAATAGGGTCCTTCAAGGTGCATACCCAGAAATTGTGCACCATTAATATTGTTTTTATCCGCTCTTTCGTAAAGTTCCAGTGTCCGCAGCAGATCCTCTTTTTCACTTGTCAGGGTTGTTGGCGACATGGAGGTAGTTCCATATTGCGCATGGATTTCTGCTGCTTTCAAAAAAGCTGTTTCACTCCCATCCATGAAATCATGCCCGCCACCGCCATGCACATGGATATCAATAAATCCGGGAGCAATATAATTCCCCTTCGCATCGATTTCAATCGCATTGCTGACATCAATATTCCCTTCCTTTACTTCAGTGATTATGCCATTGGTTATCAGCACTGTTCCCTGGGGGATCATACGGTATGGGGTAAGAATTTTACCGTTAAATATTTTCAAACGTTGCTGATTCATCTTATTTATTCTCTGGTTAATATTATTATTTAAAAGCGGTTTTTTAGCACGATGAAAAGCGGTTTTTTCTCATCCATCGCTTTATTTCCTATAAATCCATGACCAAGGATAATATCCGGCTTTCCATCGGCATCAAGATCGGCTACATCCATTGTTGTTGCCTTATTGAATTTTGTTTCTAAGGGCAAAGAATAAGGCTCAAAGTTTAAATTTCCCTCGTTCTTCAGAAATGTAAAGCCTTCTTCCGGGTGCTTGTTATCAGTAAAGAAGCCAATGGCCGCTATATCCAAATCTCCGTCTTTATCAAAATCACGAGCTATCCCTTTAATACACCCGTTAATTGGATAAAAATATTCTTCTGTAAATTCATTCTTACCGTTATTTATAAAAACGTACACACCATGGTATGGTTTTAATTGATTAATCCCGTCTCCACGATCGCCACAGGTATATAAAATATCAGTAAATCCATCACCATTAAAATCATTCAATTCAAATGAAGAAGAACCATACGTCGGGGGTAATTTTATGACTTGCTTCTCGTCAAACAATCCATTACCTTTATTGGTAAATAAGAAAACACCCTCCTCTCCCTGAGCGAATTGTGCCCATATATCGGGCAGTCCGTCATTGTTATAATCCTGCATAAAGGCCCTGTTTGCACCAGCCACTGTCCGAATGTTATGACGTAAATATTCCCCCTTACCTTTATTTTCCATCCATAATAAAGCACCACTTACATTTCCGAATTCGCAAATCAGATAATCTTTTTTATAGTCTCCGTTAATATCAGCAGCAGTAATCTGTACCGGTCTTGCCAGACCTTTGACTAATGGTTCGGGTTGAGCTCTGAAAATTCCCTGACCACTTAAATTAATTCGTAGTAAACTTCCATCCTTTGAATTATTGCCAAAAAGATTATTGCCAATCGTACAAACTACCAGTTCATGGTTCAGAAAGTTTATATCAACAACCGGACCACCTGTATTTAGGGAATCTGTTACCTCTAACTTATCATTAAGCAAAAAAAGAGTGTTTGAAGCAGCCCGGCAAACGAATATACGATGAGGCTTTACAGAGGTGTCAATTTTAATGAAAGAAGCAGTATTCCCTTTTCTATTCAACAATTCCGGGGCTGATTCTATTGAAAAAAATGGAAGCCGGTTTGTAACCTGCTTTTTATTTACCGGGGCTAAAACTGCTGGTGCTGAAGCAGTGTAATAATCAATAATCTGCTGCCATTCGAAAGGGCTCATCGCCGCCTCTGAAGGATAAAAGCTTTGATCAATATCAGTAAAAATAGGATATGGTTGCCCTTTGTGATCAAATATACCTAAACGCGGCCCCATCATTACCAGTGCCGCCTGCCAGTTATCTTTATCCAGCAGAGATGGGTCGGGTAACATGTGGCATGATTTGCAATGTTTTACTGCCAATGCTTTCCCCTGACTGATGCCTCCGGTATTATCATCTGCAGCCCTGTCTGAACTGTAATCTGCATTTTTTATGACACTGATACTATCTGCCCTGTCCAACATATAAATACCGGCGCAAAAAATCAATAAAATCATGATAAGAATGATTGATTTTTTACCCTTCAGGTATCCTTTATTTTTTAATGCCATGGCCTATAGTATACAAGTATACACTGATTTTCGGTCTGCCGGTAAATTAATTACCGGCAGACCGGCCCCCTCATTAGATTTCGAAATTCGTTTATCCTGAATCTGATCTAATTACTTTTCTGAGTTAAATCAGCAGAAAGCAGTTCAGCAGAATATTTATCAAGGTAATAAGAACAATCCGGGTGAAGCTGAAGTATACTTGCAGGGAAAATGTTACTTACAGGTTGCTCCAGACAATCTTTCACAGCCTGAGCTTTTCTGATATCAGGGACTGAACAGATAATGTGCTTTGATCTGCATATTTGTTTAATAGACATGCTGATTGCCCTTTTTGGCACATCTTCAACAGATTTAAACCAGCCCTCATTAAACTGCTGTCTGCGACAGGCTTCATCAAGATCAACAATGATATAAGGCTCTGTTGTATCAAAATCAGCCGGCGGATCATTAAAGGCCAGGTGACCATTTTCACCAATACCGACAAGAGCGACATCAATTGGATTTGCTTCAATGATCGCACCCAGGCGATTACATTCCTTAACCGGGTCTGCTTCGCCGTCTACCAGATAAACCGCTTTTAAAGCAGAAACCTTACTTAAAAATCTTTCTTTCAGGTATTTCCTGAAGCTCGCTCCGGATGATTCAGGAAGTCCTATATACTCATCCAGATGAAACATAACAACTTTACTCCAATCAATATCTTTTTCCAGGATCAGTTGCTTTAACGTTTCAAACTGGCTTGATCCGGTAGCCAGAATAATATTTGCCTGACCATTGTTTGCTATAGTTGTCCTTATTAATTCAGCAGCAGCTTTGCCTGCTGATATTCCTAATTCAATAGGATTATTTGATATAATAACTTTCATCAGTATATAATTTTTTTTATCCGTAATGAATCTACCTGCCTACTGGCAGGGCAATCATGATTTAATCATCATACCCCTGCGGACATTGGTAAAATCATGATGGTTTCATTTAAAAATGATTGGTGCTTTAATATATATTCAGTTTTGTTGTAAAAAAAACAGTTTAACAGGAGATTTGAGCCAATTATATTTTAACCTGAGTGTTTCCTCCTTTTGCCATTGAAAGGTCTACCGGCTGATTATTTTTCCATGATCCTGCAGTAAAGTCAGGCACATCAATTGAATTTGAACGGTTGTTTACAGACCACTCACTCAATGGGAATATTGAACTCCACAGCGCTGCATCATATACATTCTGGTCAAGAGGTAATCCGTTCCGAAGGCAATCTATGGTACGCCAATCCATTAAAAAGTCCATACCACCATGGCCTCCAACCTGTTTTGCAAGTTCCCCGATTTTTTTAATAATTGGAGGTGCATATTTCTCTTCAAGCGATTTAAGCTCCTGCTCTGAAAGCCAGCCCTGATGATTGGTAGAAATTCTTCCCGGAAGAGGATATTTCTGTGCGGTACCCTTAGTTCCGCTTACAAGGTGAATTCTGGAATACGGACGGGGAGAGGTTACATCATGCTGCACCATGATCGTCTTTCCCTTATTTGTCCGAATAGTAGTCGTATTCATATTACCGTTGAAAGACTTGTCTACAAATTGTTTGTAATGCTCATCTTTGGCAGCAAGCTTTTTAGCATTCTCCCCCATCATGAAATCATTGCTTGAAACAGAAACCAGATAATCCATCTTATCACCCCTGTTGATATTCATTACCTGACATACAGGTCCCAGACCATGCGTGGGATACAAGTTACCTTTTCTTTTCGCATCCATTCTAAGACGCCATTGATCATAGTATTTTTCTTTAGAGAAATCACCCTCAAGAAGATCATGTATATACGCACCTTCGGCATGAATAATCTCTCCAAAAAAACCTTGACGAGCCATATTCAGCGTAAGCAACTCAAAAAAGTCATAACAGCAGTTTTCCAGCATCATACAATGCTTGCGGGTTCGTTCAGAAGTTTCTACCAGTTGCCAGCATTCTTCAACAGTTGTAGCCGCAGGCACTTCAACACATACATGTTTCCCATGATTCATAGCATAAACGGCCATAGGAGTGTGCAGCTCCCATGGAGTAGCGATGTATATCAGATCAATATCCTGGCGCTCACATACTTTTTTCCACTCTTCCTTGTTCCCACTGTAAATCATTGGATTCTGTCCGGAAGCTTCTATCCGTTTTTTGGCTGCATTAGCCTTTTCTGGTCGTAAATCAGCTATTGCTTTAATCTCTACGCTACCTATTTTACTCATTCTGACAACGGCTCCGGTTCCACGGTTTCCAGTTCCGATAAAACCTATACGTACTGTTTCCAGTTTCGGAGCAGCATAGCCTGACATGTTGAACTTCTGAACATGGTTTTTCCCCAGATTATAGCCAGGAAAGAACGGACCTGTATCCTTTGAGTCAGCATATGCTGGAATTATACTTGCTCCTGTCAGACCAATACCGGCCATACCGGCAAGTTTTATAAAGTCTCTGCGATTGTTCTTCATATTTTAACGCTTTATTTATTTAATTGAAAATCGTCTCCCCTCGCTGATTGGATATCCTTCGTATCTTCTTAAACTCCTCTTGATAGGATTTTAACTCCTCTCCACTTATCTTCTCACCAGACATCGTTAACGGGTTAATAACCCTGATATTCTTACCACTCA
>JBAZHY010000133.1:0-5740 GCA_041652175.1 Pedobacter sp. | reverse complement strand
ACCAGTTAAGGAATTCAAGTGTTACGTAATCCTGCTCTTTATGGCAGCGGGCAACGATATTTTTAAACGATTGTGTGATTGCAATTTCCTGATCAAGTGCATCCTCGAATACTTCGCGGAAAGTGCCAAAATCAATTTTAATATTACTGATCTCAGGTGAAATGGCAGTACCGCCCATGTCAAGTATGTACTTATATATTTTTAGTTGGTGATCTCTCTCTTCATTAGATTGTTTGAAGAAAAAATCTGCCGACCCTGCAAAACCATTACGGTCGCACCAGGAAGCCATTGATAAATAGATTGCCGACGAATGTGCTTCTTTTTTTACCTGCTGGTTAAGAAGAGTCTCTGTTTCTGCAGACAGAAGGGTTTTAATACGCATCAGATCTTTCATAGCTGTAATATTTAATAATGTTTGTTATTACAAAGTTAAGTAAATAAGCAACAGTTATTTAATTTTAGGATAATATTGAGTTAATCTAAATTAAGATATTACCAAACGGTCGAGGCAATCGGTGATGATATGATTGAGGCTGAACATAGTGAAGGCACCGTGGAGAATTTCTTTGAGGTAGATTATTTCAATACCTGATAACACAAAGCAATTGTCTTTTAACAGGATTATTTCGATGTCGGCATGCTCAATTAAGGTACACATGTGTCCAAGATCAACCTTGTCAATTATTTTTTTCAAATCATTCAATGATTGAAAGCTAAGCCTGGAGGTCTTTCCGGAGAAACAAAGGTAGAGGCAATTTTCCTTATCAGATTGATAAATACCACCTTTCGAAGTAATAAATACTTCGATTAATTCGGCTGAAGGGATGGTATTCTGTACTGACATTAGGTACAAAGATCGTATTATTTAGAAACAATCCAAATAAATTAATATTTATTTGGATTGTTCTTTAAGATTGATCTAGAACAGGGCGGATGCAATTTTTCGGGTTGGTTCAGGGTTCCCCATGGTATAAAAGTGAAGAACAGGGGCTCCCATTTCCCTAAGCTCTTTACACTGTGAAATCATCCATTCAATACCCACATCCTTAACCTCCTTCTCCCCTTTACAGGTCAACAAAGCTTCACTCAGTTCAATAGGAATATCCAGATGAAAAATCTTGGGCAGGCTTATCAGTTGCTTGCTACTTGTTATTGGTTTAAGGCCTGGAATAATGGGTACGTTGATTCCGTTTTCGCGACATTTCTTAACAAAGTCTGCATACTTGGTATTATCGAAAAACATCTGTGTTACAATGAACTCTGCTCCCATATCTACCTTAAGTTTAAGATATTTAAAGTCGGTATCCAGATTAGGTGCTTCGAAGTGCTTTTCAGGATAGCCAGCCACCCCGATGCAGAAATTAGTCCTTTCAGAATTTTCTATGTCGTTGTGCAGATACTTGCCATTATTCATATCGGCTACATGCTTGACAAGATCAGAAGCAAAGGTATGTCCCCCGGGAGTAGGTATAAATGAACTATCGCTTTTTCGTGCATCCCCACGGAGGGCAAGAACATTATCTATGCCAAGAAATTGCAGATCAATTAGTGCATTTTCAGTCTCATCCTTTGTAAATCCGCCGCAGATAAGATGTGGAACTGCATCCACATCATATTTATTCATAATTGCTGCGCAAGTAGCAACCGTACTAGGACGCTTGCGATAGGCCAGCTTTTCAAGTAAGCCCGTAGGATGTTGCTTATAGATGTAATCTTCCCGCAAATAAGTAACATCTATAAAGGGAGGATTGAATTCCATTAGCGGATCAATTGCGTCAAAAATACCCTGAATGCTATGTCCTTTTATTGGAGGCAATAATTCAAAAGAAAAAAGTGTTTTGCCTTTTGCATTTTTTATGTGATCGGTGATTTTCATGCTTGTTGGTTGTCAGTTATCAGTTGCCTGTTATCTGTTGAACAATTGTTATATTTATTTTAGTTGTTGATAATATTAATAAAGCCACTTAATAATTTTCTTGTAGTTTCAGTTAGTATTAAAAGCTGATTTAGTTTTACTTCTTCTAAATAATTTAAGTCGAAGCTAAGATACAGTTGACTTTTTATTTCATAAATAGATCCTCTGGCTATAAAGAAAAATTGAATACTATCTTTCGGATAATTTCTACCGCAACCCTCAGCTATATTTGAAGGAATTGGAATTGCAGCTCTTCGCATATATGATTAATAAACCAAACTGTTCTTCCTTTGGAAATTCAGCCGTAAGAGAATAATATCTTTAGATAACTTTCTTGCTTCTAACCATACATTTAAGTCATTGTAGTGTTTACCAGTATTTAACATTTTTTTGAAATTGAATTATTTAGAATAATTTACATCTAATAATCAATTCCCTGCCATTTTTGCCATTAATTCAATCAAACATACCATTTCCCAATTCTTACAGCTGCAGATAACAGACAACTCTTAATAAGCCAAATTCGGACTCAGCCAGCGTTCCGTCTCTTCTACGCTCATTCCTTTGCGCACTGCATAATCTTCAATCTGATCTTTCTGAATTTTACCTAATCCGAAATAGCGTGCCTGCGGATGTGCGAAGTAAAATCCGCTTACCGCTGCGGTAGGATACATTGCGAAACTTTCAGTCAGGTGAATGCCTGTCGATTTTTCAACATCCAGTATCTCGAAGAGGGTTGCCTTTTCTGTATGATCAGGGCAGGCTGGGTAGCCGGGTGCCGGACGAATACCTCTGTACTTTTCTTTGATAAGCTCTTCATTGCTTAAAACTTCATCTTTAGAATATGCCCAGTATTCTTTTCGTACTAATTCATGCATTCTTTCAGCGAAAGCTTCTGCAAGTCGGTCGGCAAGTGCTTTAACCATAATACTGTTGTAGTCGTCAAAGCCTTTTTCATATTCTGCAACCAGTTCATCACAGCCAATACCTGTTGTTACAGCAAAACCACCCCAGTAATCGGCAATTCCTGAATCTTTAGGTGCAATAAAATCGGATAAAGCATAATAGGGTTCACCTGCAGCTTTTTCAGCCTGCTGGCGAAGAGTATGAATTGTTCTGTAAACCTGGGTTCTGCTTTCATCAGTATAGAGTTCAATATCATCACCAACTGAGTTTGCAGGCCAGAAACCAATCACACCATTTGCTCTCAACGATTTTTCTTTAATGATTTTATCCAGCAGTGCTCTTGCTTCATCGTACAATTTCTTAGCCTCTATGCCTACAAATTCGTCTTCAAAAATGCGCGGATAACTACCTCTTAACTCCCAGGTATGGAAGAATGGAGTCCAGTCTATGTAAGGAACCAGCTCTTCCAATGAAAAATCAGCAAAGATCCTGGTTCCCAGGAAAGCCGGCTTTGATGCAACAGACTCATTCAGGTCAATTGAAAATTTGCCTGTTCTCGCCTCTTCAATAGTTACGAAACGTTTGTCTGATTTCTTATTTAAATGAGCTTCCCTTGCCTTTGTGTATTCATTGCGTATAGTCTTAATATATTCTTCCCTGTTATCATCGCTCATTAATGTGCTGCATACAGTTACGCTTCTTGAGGCATCCAATACATGTACCGCCGGACCCGAATAGTTCGGAGCAACTTTAACTGCAGCATGAATACGAGAAGTTGTAGCACCTCCGATAATTAGTGGAATGGTAAATCCTTCCCTTTCCATTTCTTTTGCAAAATGAACCATTTCATCCAGGGAAGGAGTGATTAATCCGCTGAGACCGATAATGTCAACATTTTCTGCTTTTGCGGTTTCAATGATCTTTTGTGCAGGAACCATTACCCCAAGATCGATTACCTCAAAGTTATTACACGCCAGAACCACTCCAACGATATTCTTGCCGATATCGTGGACATCGCCTTTTACTGTTGCAAGCAAGACCTTACCTGCATTCTTACGCTGATTACTATCGGCATTATCAAGTTTTTCCTGTTCGATGAAAGGAAGCAGGTAGGCAACTGCCTTTTTCATTACCCTTGCAGATTTTACAACCTGTGGAAGGAACATTTTACCCTGTCCGAACAGATCACCCACTATACCCATGCCATCCATCAGAGGGCCTTCAATTACTTCAAGGGGTTTTGCGTATTTCTGACGTGCTTCTTCCACATCATCATCCAGATAATCAATGATTCCCTTTACCAAAGAATGAGAAAGCCTGGATTCCACACTTTCTTTTCTCCATTCTTCATTCTTGACAACAACTTTTCCTTTGGTTTTAATTGTGTCGGCAAATTCTACCAGACGTTCGGTCGCATCCTGACGACGGTTCAGCAAAACATCTTCAACCAGTTCAAGCAGGTCTTTAGGAATTTCTTCATACACTTCAAGCATACCTGCATTCACAATTCCCATATCCAGTCCGGCTTTTATAGCATGATAAAGGAATGCGGAATGCATCGCTTCCCTGACGGTATTATTGCCCCTGAAAGAGAATGAAATATTACTTACACCTCCACTTACTTTGGCAAACGGCAGATTCTGTTTGATCCAGCGTGTAGCTTCAATAAAATCTACAGCATAATTATTATGTTCTTCAAGACCGGTTGCTACAGTCAGGATGTTGGGGTCAAAAATGATATCCTGAGGAGGGAAATTAACATCATTTACCAGAATATCATAAGAGCGTTTACAAATTTCAATTCTTCTTTCCAACGAATCGGCCTGTCCGTTTTCATCAAAAGCCATCACTACTACAGCAGCTCCATATTGTCTGATCTTTGCTGCATATTTTTTAAACGACTCTTCACCTTCCTTCAGAGAGATGGAATTGACAATCCCCTTGCCCTGAAGACATTTTAATCCGGTTTCGATTACACTCCATTTTGAGGAATCGACCATGATAGGTAGCTTGGCAATATCCGGCTCTGAAGCAATGAGGTTTAAGAATTTAACCATTGCGGCTTCAGAATCAAGCATGCCTTCATCCATGTTTACATCGATGATCTGTGCACCTCCTTCCACCTGCTGACGTGCAACAGAAAGGGCTTCTTCGAAATTTCCGCTCAGGATCAGTTTTGAGAATTTTGGGGAACCTGTAATATTTGTACGTTCGCCAATATTCGCAAAGTTGGTTTCCGGAGTTAGTGTAACAGGCTCAAGTCCGCTGAGGCGTAAGAATGGCTCAGGGACCGGCGGAACCCTTGGCGGGAATTTCGCTGCTTTCTCAGCAATACATTTAATATGTTCTGGTGTTGTACCGCAGCATCCTCCAACAATATTAACGAAACCACTCTTAATGAAATCCTCTACCAGATGCGCAGTTTCATGGGGTAATTCATCGTAAGCTCCAAATTCGTTCGGAAGCCCGGCATTAGGATATGCCGAAATATAGCAACCTGCTTTTTGAGAAAGCTCTTCAATATGCGGTCGCATATCTTTTGCCCCCAAAGCACAGTTCAAACCTATACTTAGCAGATTCGCATGATTTAGTGAGTTCAGGAAGGCTTCTACCGTCTGACCAGACAAAGTCCGTCCGCTGGCATCGGTAATGGTTCCTGAAATCATAATCTCGATCTTACGGCCAATTTCATTCTCGTAATTTTTGGCAGCAAAAAGTGCTGCTTTAGTAATGAGTGTATCAGTAATAGTTTCAAACAGGAGCATGTCTGCCCCGCCATCTACCAGTCCTTTGATTTGCTCGTAATATGCATCAACCAGTTCGTCAAATGTAACTGCACGGAAGCCCGGATCGTTTACGTCAGGCGACATGGATGCCATTTTTGTTGTCGGGCCAAGAGCGCCTGCAACAAAACGAGGT
>JBAZHY010000132.1:0-5751 GCA_041652175.1 Pedobacter sp. | reverse complement strand
TTCTCTGCAATTTCATTCATCCTGTTAGTGCGTATTTGTACCTCAACCCACTGACCTCGCGGACCCATTACAGTAGTATGCAGCGATTCATAACCATTAGCACGAGGGGATGATATCCAGTCGCGCAAACGATCAGGATTAGGATGATAAAGATCGGTTACAATAGAATATGCTTTCCAGCAATCTGCTTTTTCATTTTCAGGTTTACTGTTCAGAATAATTCGAATCGCAAAAAGATCATAAACCTCATCAAAAGGAATATTTTTCTTGCGCATTTTAGACCAGATAGAATGAATGGATTTTGGCCTTCCATAAACATCAGCTTCCAGGCCCTGTTCATTCAGGATTTCTTTAATAGGAGCAATAAAGGCTTTTATAAAATTCTCTCTTTCAGCCCTTTTCTCATTTAATTGCTGTGCGATAAATTTGTAAGTTACCGGTTCCATGTATTTCATGGAAAGGTCTTCCAGCTCTGATTTAATCATGTAAAGCCCCAGTCTGTGTGCAAGGGGAGCATATAAATAAACAGTTTCTGAGGATATCTTCAACTGTTTATCCCTTGGCATGAAATCCATAGTTCGCATATTGTGCAAACGATCTGCAAGCTTTATAAGAATTACCCTGACATCATCCGCCAGAGTAAGCAGCATTTTCCTGAAATTTTCGGCCTGCAAAGAACTGTTATAATCAAAAACTCCGGCAATTTTGGTCAAACCATCGATGATCTTGGTTACCTTCTTTCCAAACTCGCGTTCTATATCTTCGAGGGTAATATCCGTATCTTCAACAACGTCATGCAGTAAGGCACAAACTATGGAAGTTGTACCCAGTCCTATTTCTTCGGCAGCAATCTGAGCAACTGCAATCGGATGGTAAATATAGGGTTCACCTGATTTACGGCGCATATCCTGGTGGCTTTCCAGTGCCATATCGAAGGCAAGGCGTATCATACGCTTATCACCCTTCTGCATGGTCGGTTTACATGCCCTCAGTAATGCACGATACCTCTTTAATATCTCTTTTTTTTCCGCTTCAAGATCGATCACTATTTCCTTCATCCTGTAATGCAATAGCTGAAACCAATTAACGTTTGAGTGTTAACACGGTTAAATTCTGTAACTTTAGGTATTAATATATAGATTTTTTAGCTGTAAATTTGCAGATCATAAAATTATGAAAATTTTAGGGCTAACGGTAATTCTTTTATTGGTTTTAATGTCAAATTTGACATTAGGCCAGTTTAAAAATGACCCTACATTAAAAGGTATACATGATACCATAAGGGTTTCGACTACCAATGTAGATAATGAGTTGATTCCCTGGGTTGTTATTCCCGAAATTTCAATTATAGATACCCGATTATTCAGATCAGCTGAAGAAAAAGCCAAGTTTAACCGCCTCAGATACAATGTACTGAAGGTTTTACCTTATGCTATGTATGCCCGAAGAAAGTACGAAGAACTGCAGATGAACCTTGTTAATGTGAAAAGCAGGAAAGAGAAAAGAGTTATGATCAAAGCTTTTGAAAATGAGATAAAGGATATGTTCAACAGAGAGATTAAGAACCTTACTATAACACAGGGAGGCATTTTGATTAAACTGATTGATAGGGAAACCGGCAATAGTAGTTATGACCTTTTGAAGGATATGAAAGGTGGAATCACTGCATTTTTCTACCAGTCTATCGCCCGGATATTCGGGAACAACCTGAAAAACACCTACGATCTACAGGAAGACAGGGATATTGAGTCTATTATACAATCTTCAGGATATTACTCTTACAGTTATTTATGAATATGAAAGCAATTTATCAGTTTTCCGTTCAGAGCCTGAACGGAGGGCAAGTGGATTTGCTCGACTTTAAAGGCAAAGTATTGCTTATAGTAAATATTGCATCCGATTGTGGATTTACGCCTCAACTTAAAGAACTTGAAAATCTTTATCAGGAATTTCAGGGAGAGGATTTTGAAATTATCGCTTTCCCGTCAAATGATTTCGGAGGTCAGGAGCCGCTTGAAGGTGAGGCTATCGAAGAATTCTGCAAGACGAATTTTGGGGCGAGTTTTCCGATCCTTGGTAAGATAAGGGTTAGGGGAACATACGCACATCCACTTTTTAAATTTCTGGCGGATAAAAAGCTGAATGGTAATATTGCATCTACACCAAGGTGGAATTTTCACAAATATCTGATTAACAAACATGGTGAACCTGCAGATTATTTTTATCCTTTCACAAAGCCAACCTCTTCAAAAATCAAGAAGAGAATTAATAAATTACTGAATATTATTGAAGTATGAAACTAGATATACTGGTATTTGCTGTGCATCCTGATGATGCTGAATTGGGTTGCTCAGGAACAATTTTAAAATATATTGCGGCAGGTAAGAAAGTTGGTATTGTAGATTTAACAAGAGGGGAATTAGGTACACGGGGAACGGCGGAAACCAGAGATCAGGAATCGGTTGATTCAACAAAGATTTTAGGACTTCATGTTCGCGAAAATCTGGGAATGCGGGATGGTTTCTTTAGAAATGATGAAGAGCATCAGTTGCAGATTATCCGTATGATCAGAAAATATACTCCCGAAATCGTTTTATGTAATGCCCTTCACGATCGCCATCCGGATCATGGACGGGCATCAGAATTGGTATATGACGCGTTCTTCTTATCAGGATTGCCTAAGATCGAAACTCAGTTAGATCAGCACGAACAAGAGGCATTCAGACCAAGACTACTCCTCAATTATATTCAGGACCGATATATTGAACCGGATATCATTGTTGATGTATCTGAATTCTGGGATAAAAAACTGGAGTGTATTCGGGCATTTAAGACTCAGTTCTTTGATGCGAATAGTAATGAACCAGAGACTTATATTTCATCTCCTGATTTTCTTAAAGTAATAGAAGCCCGCTCTCGCGAACTGGGAAAATCGATTGCTGCAGTTCATGGTGAGGGCTTTACCACTAAGAAACTGCTGGGTATTGATAATTTGTTTGATTTAAGATGATTTATATTCCGGATCGGGATCCCGATCCGGAAATATTCATTTCTATAAATCTGAAATTACATTTTCCAGAACTTCAAGCCCTGTATCAATGTGTTCTTCTTTAATGATGAGTGCAGGTCTGAACCGGATAGATTTTTCTCCACAGCCAAGGAACATTACATTCTTCTCCATTCCCTGTTTAATGAATTTGTCGCGTATTTCTTTATTAGGAAAGTCAAATGCAGTAATTAAGCCCCGTCCTCTGACATTTGATATTTTTTCCTGTCTTTCTGATAATTTATGCAGACGTTCCTTAAGGTAGTTTCCGCATATAGCAGCATTTTCGAGCAGGTTATCTTCTTCTATAATTTCAAGAATCTTTGCAGATCTGACCATATCAACCAGGTTCCCTCCCCAGGTAGAATTGATACGTGATGAAACCCTGAACACGTTTGTTTCGATTTTATCCACTTTATTTCCAACCAGAATACCGCATACCTGCATTTTCTTGCCGAATGCGATGATATCAGGACGGGCTTGTTCTCCGAAATGCTCATGTGCCCAGAATTTACCAGACAGACCAACTCCGGTCTGTACCTCATCGTAGATCAGAAAACAGTCATTTTCATCAGCGATGGTTCTTACCTGTTCCAGAAACTCTTTACGTACATGGTTATCCCCGCCTTCAGATTGGATTGGTTCGATGATAATGGCACATATATCATCTTTATTATCAATAAAGGCCTGTCTTATCTGTGCTATCGACAAAGCTTCCCTCTTTTTCAGATCTTCGTAACCTTCATCTGTAAACGGAAATTTAATTGCCGGAACACTGACCCTGGGCCAATCGAATTTTGCAAACCATTTTGTTTTATCAGGACTGGTATTTGTTAAGCTTAGAGTATATCCTGTTCGGCCATGAAAGGCTTTTTCAAAATGCAGGACTTTAAATCCCCGTTCTTTAGTATATCCTTTTTGAAAATTTCGTTGAACCTTCCAGTCCATAGCAACTTTAATTGCATTTTCTATCGCTAATCCTCCGCCTGCAACAAAAAATGCATGATGGAGATAGTCAGGAATGCCTACTCTGGCAAAGGTTTCAACAAACTGTGCATATTGAGCAGTGTATATGTCTGAGTTTGAAGGATTGGTTAAAGCGGCAAGCATGAGATTCTTTTTGAACTCCTCATCATTGATCATTTTAGGATGATTATAACCCAGCGGAACAGAAGCAAAGCAGGTGAAAAAGTCTAAAAGCGTACGGTCATATTTTGAATCATAAATATGAACACCATTGCTTTTTTCCATGTCGAATGTCAGGTCGTAACCATCGGCGAGAATATGTTTACTTAAAGATTCCTGAACCTGTTTTGGAGATATGGTTAGTTTATACATGGTTAAAGGATTAAACTCAAATTTAAGAAAAATGCCTAAATAAGGAAACGGGGGCATTTTTCTATTTTTTTAAAGAAAAACAAGGTTTAAAACATTTAAACTTATTTCTGATTTCAGAGAGAAAAGTTCTTGCGATTTAATAATGTTTTGAACTTTCTTAAAAATGAAGACTAAGTAAATTTTTTTGTCATACCTGCAATTCCTGAAAGTCCGCCGGTATGGACTGCAAGAATTTTAGAACCTGGAGCGAATTGGTCTTTAGATATCAGATCATATACTGCATAAAACATCTTTCCAGTATAAACAGGTTCAATCAGTATTCCTGTTGAACTACAAAATGTTTTGATAAAGTTAATTAAGATGGGTTCCGTTTTAGCGTATCCTCCAAAATGATATCCAGCATGGAAATTGAATTCCTTACTGCCCGAAAAGTTTTTTATATCATCTTCAAGGAAATTGGCACCTTTTAATACCGGAACAACATTCAGCTTAGTTGAAAGCTTATTTCTTTCAATACCCGACAGAATACCGGCGGCAGTTGTTCCGGTTCCTGCGGCACAGAAAATATGGTCGTATGTGTTTATTAATTCATCTGTTAATTCAGAACAGCCCTTCACAGCAGCTAATCCGGCACCACCCTCATTTATAAAAAAAGCTGTAATATCCTGTCTGAAGTATTTTTCGAATAATTCTTCCTTATGCTTGTAGCTTTCGCGGTCAGTGAAGATTAGTTTCATACCAAAGAGGTTGCAGAGCATCAATGTCTGATTGCTGACTTCCTCTCCACGCACTATTCCCGTGCTTTTGAATCCGAATTTTGCAGCCGCACAAGCTGTAGCAAGAAGATGATTGGAATATACCCCACCAAAAGTAACCAGGTGCTTTTTATTTTTTTCTAATGCTTCTTTAAGTATATATTTTAGCTTTCTCCATTTATTCCCCGATATAAATGGATGAATCATATCATCACGCTTGACGAATAATTCAATCTGTTTATCTGTTAAAAGTGCATTCCTTATTTCTTCAACAGGACTATAGATTTCAAGATCTTCCATTATCCTCAGTACGGATTGAAAATCAATTATTTCCCAAGCCCAAACCCGATTCCTCCGGTAAATGAATTATATTCTGACATTCCGTAAGAACCATAGATCCGGAAGAAGGCCAGATTTAACTGGAAACCAATATTCGCCCTGAACCCTTCTAAATCGGTTTGTTTGATATTTACCGGATCAGTGAAACTCGTATAGGTTTTTTGTCCCAAAAGGGTCATTCCCGTAATTACCGGAAAATTTCCTTTTAAACCGGCATCTGTTTTGGAAGTCTGATATCCAAGACTCACAAATGGGGTAAAAACCAGAAATCGT
>JBAZHY010000131.1:0-5773 GCA_041652175.1 Pedobacter sp. | reverse complement strand
AAATCTGCGATGCGAGAGAAAGCATCAACAAATGCCTCCTGTAAAACATCGGCAGCTTCATCTTCATTGTTGAGTATCCGCATAGAGATATTAAACATAGCTTTTGAATAAAGCCTGTACAATTCGCTATATGCTTTTCTACTCCCGTTACGGCATTCGGCCACTAGCTCAAAATGCTGATCTACGTAAACAGCTTCCAAATTTTTACGTGTTTCTTGTCTTAATAGACGCCGGATATTCCCACGCGTTGCATAAACGGATGAAAAAAAATAAAATTAATCGGATTATGCTGTTTTATGGAAAAACAACACGATAGCCGAATCTATTTATAAACCTGCAATAAATGAATCTATCGCTCCGATGGCATTTTGAAACCTTTCTTTATCAGAACCAGAGATAAGGGTGTATCTGGCATTAAGTTCCGTAAGCTCCTTATGCCATACTTCCATAAAATGTTCGCGCATATGAGGAAAATTGCGCAGAGGATCATCCTCCCAGGGGAGGTCAATATCCATCAAAAGATAAAAATCATAGGTATGGTTCAGAAGCTTTTCAAGTACTTCAGGCGGGGACTCTCCGAACATATGATCGCTCCAGATCTTTACAGTAATAAAGGTAGTATCACAAATCAGAATTCGGTTAGCCTGATCTTTAAGCTCATTTTCCAGCTGAAGCTGCCCTCTGAACATATTGATCTCATCCTGCCAGGTACAGGGTTCTGTCAGTTTTTCACAATATCGGCGGGCAAATTCAGGTACCCAAACCGTTTGATAATGATCTGCAAGCTGAGCTGAAATAGTCGATTTACCGGTCGACTCCGGTCCGACAACGGCTACCCTGATTAATTCCGATTCAGTTATTTGTCTGAAGTCTTTCATTTTACTCCGGTTTCTGCAGGACAGAGTTTTGATTGTATGATCTCAGCTCTTTCTTCCAGTCAATATAACCAATAGTAGCTATAATAACATACAGTGCATACATTCCTGCTGTTAAATGCAGGTCTTTGGAAATATAGATTCCAACATAAATAATATCCACAAATATCCATATCAGCCAGTTTTCGATAATCTTTCTGGCAAGTAATAATTGGGCAACCAGACTACAAGCTGTACAAAAGCTATCTAAATAAGGAAAAGAGGCGTCAGTACCCTGATAAAGAAAAGTACCCAGCACAATGGTAAAGACAACTACTGCTATCAATGATATAAGGCTTTCTTTGAGGCTGATACGAATAACCGGAACTTTAAGTTGCTGATCAGGCTTTCGGCTCCAGAAATACCATCCGTAGACATTCATTATCAGAAAATATATTTGCAAGCCTGCATCGGCATATAATCTGGCTTCAGTAAAGATAACTACATATATCAGTACACTGATTATTGCCAGAGGCCAGCTCCAGATCTTATTCTTAGCGGCAAGATAAACACAAAGAATCCCTGTAACTACCCCCGCTGTTTCTAATAAACTCTGTGTCTCAAGCCAGTCGCTCAGAAGGGAAAGTAAAATCATTTATCAAAGATATGTTTCTGAAAACTATTTGGCAGTTACAGGCGAAGTATCAAAACTCAAACTGGTCTTTAAAACAATATCCCGGAGAAGTCCTTCCCGAAGTTCATATTCCAATCTAAGCCTGACTGTAGATTCCTTAATATATTCATCAAGCAGGGTTTGGGTGTCTGCATCAAGTAATAAACCGCTGGCAGTTGAGCTGGGAACATCATTTGAAGCCGCAATTAAATGCTCCTTGTAACTATCGCCCCTGGAAATATAAATCTTTAGCGATTTGAAAACCCTTAGACTCTGACCTGCGGGAGAACTGACGTCAATTCTGACAGAAGACAAATGAATATCTTTTACAGCAGATGTATTTGAGGTTTGCCCGGTTAAGATCTGATCGAAACTACTGGCCATTGCAGTGACAGATTGTGGTGTTCCTATTTTTACACCGGCAGGAACAGTCATTGTTGCAGTATAAGGAATTGTTGAACGTACCAATGATTGTACTGTGGCACAGCCCCCTAAAATTAAACTTGTTATTAAAATGGCAAAAAAGAATCTTTTCATATCACTCTTAAATTTTTCTTTACAATATCAAATATCATTCCACTGAATATACAGGCTGATGGACAATTGTATACATTTTTATAATTAAATAATGCAATGAGTTTAGATTCATCCGTATTTTTGAAAAAATCAGACAGATTTAACACAAAAATATATAACTTTGCATCCCGACAAAACAGACGGGATCGTTGTTCTTACAGCATAGCAATCTCAACTTTTGTTATATCAAATTTGAATCCACAGAAGCACTATGCCATTAGACACTTCCATCCACTCAATCCTGATTATCGGTTCAGGACCAATCATTATCGGTCAGGCCTGCGAATTTGATTATGCAGGTTCTCAGGCTGCTCTTTCATTGAAGGACGAAGGAATTAAGGTTTCCATCATCAACTCTAACCCTGCCACTATCATGACAGATAAGGTTATTGCTGATCATGTTTATCTTCTTCCCCTTACCTGCGAAAGTATTGAACAAATACTTACCGAACAGAAAATTGATGCAGTTCTGCCTACTATGGGTGGACAAACTGCACTTAATTTATGTAAAGAAGCTGAAGAAAGAGGAATTTGGGAAAAATACGGTGTCAGAATTATAGGTGTGGATATTGCTGCAATTGAAAAGACTGAGAACCGTGAAGAATTCCGTAAGCTGATGGTTGAAATTGGAGTTGGGGTTGCCCCATCTAAAATTGCCAACTCCTTCCTTGAAGGTAAAGAAGCTGCTCAGGAGATTGGGTTCCCATTAGTAATCCGTCCTTCCTATACTCTTGGTGGAACGGGTGGAGGTTTCGTTCATAAAAAAGAAGATTTTGATCAGGCACTCAGCCGTGGTTTACAAGCATCACCCACCCATGAGGTTTTGGTTGAAAAGGCAGTTTTAGGCTGGAAAGAATATGAGCTGGAGTTATTGAGAGACGGGAATGATAATGTAATCATTATCTGCTCGATCGAAAACTTTGACCCGATGGGTATCCACACAGGCGATTCAATTACTGTTGCTCCTGCAATGACCCTAAGCGATCGTTGTTATCAGGAAATGCGTAATCAGGCAATCCTTATGATGCGTTCAATAGGTAATTTCGCCGGCGGATGTAATGTACAATTCTCAGTTGATCCGGTTACAGAAGATATCATTGCTATCGAGATCAATCCAAGGGTTTCCCGTTCATCTGCCCTTGCATCAAAGGCAACGGGTTATCCAATCGCTAAGATTGCATCGAAATTAGCTATCGGATATAACCTTGATGAAATTGAAAATCAGATCACAAAAACTACCTCAGCTTATTTTGAGCCGACCCTTGATTATGTGATCGTTAAAATACCCCGCTGGAACTTTGATAAATTCAAAGGGGCCAATACTGAGCTCGGACTGCAGATGAAATCAGTTGGTGAGGTGATGGCAATCGGCCGTACTTTCATTGAAGCTCTTCAAAAAGCTTGTCAGAGTTTAGAGACCAATCGCTTAGGACTGGGTGCAGATGGCAGACAAAGCAGAAATATCGAAGAGATCATGCATAGTCTTGAACATCCAAGCTGGGATCGTCTTTTCCATATTAAAGATGCAATGAGCCTTGGGGTTCCGATGGAGTCTATCCGTAAAGCAACCAAAATAGACAAATGGTTCCTGATCCAGATTATGGAACTGGTGAACCTTGAAACAGAGCTAAAACGCTATTCATTAAATAATATCCCGGCAGATTTCTTAGTTACATTGAAGCAAAAGGGCTTCGCTGATGCACAAATTGCCTGGTTATTAGGTAATGTTACGGAAGATGAAGTTTACAACAGACGTAAGGAGCTTGGAATACGCAGGGTTTACAAAATGGTGGATACCTGTGCTGCTGAATTCCCTGCGCAAACACCATATTTCTATTCGACCTTCGAAGATGAGAATGAATCCATAGTAAGTGACAGAAAAAAAATAATGGTATTGGGTTCAGGTCCTAACCGTATTGGTCAGGGTATTGAATTTGATTATTCATGTGTACATGGATTACTTGCTGCAAAAGAAGCCGGTTTTGAAGCAATCATGGTTAATTGCAACCCTGAAACGGTGTCTACCGACTTCAATATGGCAGATAAATTATACTTTGAACCGGTATTCTGGGAGCATGTTCGGGAGATCATTGATCTTGAAAAACCTGAGGGCGTAATCGTTCAGTTAGGTGGTCAGACCGCTCTGAAAATGGCTCAAAAACTTCATGAAAATGGTATTAAGATCATAGGATCTTCCTTTGACAGCATGGATATTGCCGAAGACCGCGGTCGTTTCTCTGATCTGTTGAAAGAGATGGATATTCCTTATCCGCTTTATGGTGTAGCTGAAAGTGCTGAAGAAGCTCTTGAAGTAGCTCATAAAGTTGGATATCCTGTACTTGTTCGTCCGAGCTATGTATTAGGGGGGCAGGGTATGAGCATTGTAATCAATGATGAAGATCTGGAAAAAGCAGTTGTTAAGTTATTAAGAAATTTACCGGGTAACCGCGTTCTGATCGATCATTTCCTTGACAGGGCTGAAGAAGCAGAATCCGATTCAATTTATGATGGCGAAGATTGCCATATCATTGGTTTAATGGAGCATATTGAACCGGCCGGTATTCACTCCGGAGACTCATACGCAGTATTGCCTCCGTTCAATTTATCTGAAAAGGTAATCGGATTGATGGAGGAGTACAGCAAGCGTATTGCAAAAGCATTAAATGTACGCGGCTTATTGAATATACAATTTGCAATCAAAGATGAGAAGGTATATGTGATCGAGGCCAATCCAAGAGCTTCCAGAACAGTTCCATTCATCGCCAAAGCATATGATGTTCCATATATCAATATTGCAACCAAGATTATGCTAGGCACTCATAAACTGAAAGACTTTAAGATCGTTCGTAAGCTTGAGGGTTATGCTATTAAAGAACCTGTATTCTCTTTTGATAAGTTTCCTGAGGTAGAGAAAGAACTGGGACCTGAAATGAAGTCTACCGGAGAAGCAATCCGTTTTATCCGCACACTCGAAGATCCATACTTCAGACATCTTTACAAAGAAAAATCGATGTATCTGTCTAAATAAGACCAGAAAACAAAGATTAAAGAAAACAAAGATTAAAGAAAACAAAACCATCGGGCCGGCTGATAAATCAGCCGGCCTTTCTATTTTCGGGAAATATTTTTCCTTATTGAATTATTCTATTGCATATTTAAATACCGGATAATTAAATAAGCATGAAAAATAACATTATTAACAGATCAGATCTTAAAATCGGCTTGTTCGGTATCGGGCTTGATACTTACTGGCCTCAATTCGAAGGTTTAAAAGACAAACTGGAAGGATATTTAAATATTGTTGAACAGAAAATCTCAGCTATACATCCTTTTGTTGTTAATGCCGGGCTTATTGACAATCCTGATAAAGCATTTCAGGCAGGAAAATTATTCAAAACAGAAGACGTAGATCTGATTTTCCTGTATGCCAGCACCTATGCGCTATCCTCTACAGTTCTTCCTGTGGTTCAGCGTGCCAAAGTACCTGTAATCATCCTGAATCTTGCCCCCGAAGCTTCCATAGATTATGAAAATTTTAATGCCATGAGCGACCGCACCCAAATGACGGGAGAATGGTTGTCTTATTGCTCCGCATGTCCTGTACCTGAAATAGCAAATGTCTTTAAGCGTGTCGGGATCCGGTTCCATCAGATTACCGGTATGCTGAATG
>JBAZHY010000130.1:0-5779 GCA_041652175.1 Pedobacter sp. | reverse complement strand
GCTCTTGCGAGTGCAACGCGCTGCTGTTCACCACCACTCAGTTCAACCGCTCTTTTGTTTGCCAGATGCCCGATCCCAAGCAAATCCATAATTTTTGAACTAAGCTCCTCCTTTCTTTTAATGTCTTCATTGGAAAGCATGGAGGCAATATTTTCATATACTTTGGCATAGGTATTCAGGTTAAAATCCTGACTGAGCATTTTCATGGAATCATGTCCGGGGATTAACTTTTCCTCCGGTCCCATTACCTTAGTTTCCTTAAAATAAACCTCGCCCGAGTCCGGACTAAGTGATCCGTAGATCAATTTCAAAAGAGTACTTTTCCCACTTCCGCTCTCTCCTACTATAGCAATAAAATCACCCTTACTGATATTTAAATTAATTTCACTGACACCTGAATCAGAATCTTCAGCATAGTGTTTATTTACATTACGGAGGGAAATAAAGGGAACAGACATGGAATCAAATATAATAAAAAACCCTGCCTGTTGATTTCCAGCAAGCAGGGTTATTCAAAATTTATACGATTTAAAACCCAAACATCAATCCGAATGAAAGATTCTTAAAATCAGTGGGACCCTGACCATCTGCAAACACATCATTTGCATAATATTTCACATAAACTCCGGTACCACCATACCCTAATCGGGCAAAAGCACCATACCTGAAGGGATTCAGATTAAAATCATCCTTGAATTTATCTTTACCGTTTTCAGAACTTACCTGCTTCACTTTCCCATTTAACAGAAAACCAATTTCCGGGCCAAAGACAAAATTCAGTTTATCACCATTTTTATCCTGTTTGGTTCGTAATTGAACAGAGAGAGGGATACGAAGATACTGGCTTGAAAAACGATTTTTCTTATAATCTACAGCATCACTGGTATAAGATAATATTGGTTTGTCCTGCTGAATAGTAACGTTATTTTTTAATCTCATATGGTTCCAGTCGAGACCTGCCCCGGCATAAATCTTAAAATAGCTGCTGAACCTGTATCCGATCTGAAAAAATTCAAATCCAAAGTTACTGCTTTTCCAGGTTTCGCGCTCCAGATAAGAATTAGCAGGGGATAAGGTAAAGCTACCATGATCTGTGTAGGTACTCAAACCAATGTCCAACCGGGCGGCAATAAACTGAGAGGAAAACTTACCTTTTGATTTATTCTCTTCTTCAGAACTATCATCTTCCTTATTCTGATCTTTCAATTTGATGGTAATACTCTTTTGATCTTTCTCAGAGGTATCCCTGGTTACCACCAGTACAGTATCTTTTTTGTTTTGTGCAAAGCTCTGAGCAGCAAAAGCTGATATTAGAGCAAAAACCAGTATCCGTTTCATCTTATAATAATTTATTTTCTACTTCTGTATTTTACTAATCCTAAATTAAGTCCCGTAAGTTCAGTGCCTTCATCCCCATCTTTAAACTCGATAATCTTATTTTCCCGGTGATCTACTTTCGCAATCACAAAGTTCACCAGACTACCAATACTTTTAATTTTCCTCTGTCCGGTAATAACAGTATCATCTGTCGGAATCCCTTCAGTAAGATCCGGTTTAGCAAGCGACTGAGCATAAACATCTCCCTCTCCAACTTTATCAAAAGAATCTGAGGGAGGTATAACAACTTTAGGTTTTAACTCCTGAATAACAGGGATTTTATCCTTATTTGTTGTTGCTATAACAACTTCTTCCTCCATTTGAGGCTGTACATCTTCCTGGGATTTAATCTGAACTTTTGACTCCTCCGTTTTCTTTTCAGGAATCTGAATATCTTTAGCAATAAGGTTAGAACTAATTTCTTTATCAAGAGGCATACTCTCTGCCTCTTGATCTGATCCGATAATTGAAGGAGCCGGTTTGGTTTCTTCACCAAGCTGTACAACTCCCTGAAGTTTGATAACTTCTACCGGCCTGTACAACCATAACCCGGCGGCTAGTACAACAACGATACCGGCGGCAGCCATCCAGAATGACGCATAAGATCTTTTACCGACTCCCTTATGATCTATCTGATTTGATATTTTACCCCAAACCATATCCGAAGGCTCTACCTCGAACTCCCCGAAACGCTGATGGAATAATTTATCCAGTTCTTTATCCGATATTGGATGCATAATTTAAACCCTCCATTTTTAATATTTTTTCTTTAAGTATTGATCTTGCCCTTGAAAGCTGTGATTTCGAAGCTCCTTCCGTTATACCTAAGGTTTCAGCAATCTCCTTATGGGAATATCCCTCAATCACATACATGTTAAATACCAGACGATAGCCATTTGATAATTCCTGTACAAGTTTCAATAAATCCTTTAATTCAAGTCCGTTCATATCAAAAGTACTTTGGGGTTGATCATAAACTTCATCAATATCAACCACATTGAGGTTTCTCATATTCCTTCTGTAAGCCTCGATAGCTGTATTGACCATAATTCTCCTGATCCATCCCTCGAAAGAACCATCACCTCTGAAATCGGATATTTTTTGAAATACCTTTACAAAACCCATTTGTAAAATATCCTCGGCTTCATACGAATCTTTTGCATAGCGCAGGCAAACCCCCATCATTCGGGAAGCAAGGGCCTTATATAAGCTTTCCTGAGCTTTTCGATCCCCCCTTTTACATCCTTCGAGTAAAGAGTCAATAGTATTCCTATGATCCAAATTCATATGCTTTAATTGTAAGATGCTTATAAGGGCAAATTAGTTGCATCTGCATTAAAAAAAACTGCTAATCTTTCATCATCATTAAAACAATTATTCATAAATTAAAGATAATCAATCCTGTAAACTGATTTCAAACTTTAAACCTGATCTAAGATGAGCCTGATTGTTAAAATTCTGATTATCCTTGTGGCGATTGAACATATTTATATTCTCTGGCTTGAAATGTTTGCATGGACAAGTACAGGTCGCAGAACTTTTAAATCCATGCCGGCAGATATGTTTGAGAAGACAAAATCTATGGCCGCGAACCAGGGCCTTTATAACGGATTTCTTGCAGCCGGCTTAATTTGGTCGATAGTTATTGAAAACCCGGAATGGTCTGGCAATATTGCTGCTTTCTTTCTGACTTGTATCGCCATTGCCGGAATTTACGGTGCTGTTTCTGTGCAGCGATCCATATTTTATATCCAGGGATTGCCTGCTTTACTGACACTTGGAGCTATCTATCTCCTTTAACTTTAAGGAGTTTGAATGAATGCCGGTAAACCAGATAAGATGAGTTTGAAAATTCGATCTTTCTCGATCCGGCAGGACGTCCCATATCTATAAATGGTTCCAAACGAAAATCCAGGTAAAGATTAGGTATAAGTTGCTTCTGGTAGGAGTATCGCAGCATAATCAGCTTTCGTCTATCCTCAGTATAACCTGTATTATTAATATGATGAGATACACTTTGGTACAGAGGCATCCCGTTCGAAGAAATAAAGGTTTTTCCGTTCCAGTAAGTTCCGATTAGTGAACCATACTTTGTATCTGCACCGGCATTCAGATACAATCCATAACCGGCAGTGTAAGGATGCACATATGTAAACGAGAAATCATTGAATGTAATCAGATAATTTTCAGTTCTGAGAGAGTTTACAAAACCTGTTGATAAAGCCTTCAACTTAAAGCCAATCGCAGAATTAACAAGAGTCTGCAGCGGTTCAGAACTTACATCAATCTGTCCACCCTGATGAAAGACCGTTAGCTGCAAAGGAATACTCAGACTTAGTCTTTCATTCCTGATTAACTTCAGATCTGCCGAGAGTCCGCCAAGAATCTGCTCCTGCACCGGGGAAGGTTTATAAATCATCTTTTTCCAGTTGATAAAAGCATCCAGAAAAATGGACTTATGATTAATAATGAATTGAGTACCATATTCAACCGGTTCAGTAATCGTTTTTTCTAAATCAAAAATTGGCTCAATCATCTTGTGATTCACATTCCCTTCTAAAACTCCATTGATCAGAGTTGTATTTCCATGCTGATATTTCACACTAAAAAGAGGAAGCGTGCGGTAAATCCCCTGCCCTCCAAAATCTTTTCTCAAATGAATCCCGGTAGTAATTGCCAGTCGTGGATGCGCATAATATACCAACTGAGGTTCTAACTGTGCTCCAAACAAGGTATAACCATCCTGAATTTTATTAAAATATTCAAGATTACGCAGGAAATTAAAATTATTAATGTTCAAATGAAGTTCTCCTGTTTTCAGGCTATCAGGACGGATCCGATACTCCAGACTGTCGGTGATGATCTGAGCGTTTGAGCCGTTTAGAATATTAAACAGAACTATAAAAACAAGAATTCTTTTCATTTGATGTTACAGTCTGGTTAGGCTTTTTCAGATAATTATAAATCAGAAATAATTCTATTTCTCTTTTAGTCTGTAATATTTATAAATCTTAACTGCAGACATAATCACCGCACTAAAGGCGATCAATCCTACTAATCCATAAATCCAGTCAATCGCACTTTTCAGAATCACCGTAAAGACTATGGCCACTAAAAAGATAGTAGCAAGTTCATTCCAGAGTCTCAATTGCGTTGAAGACCAGCTAAAGGTTCCCCGTTTCAATTTATTAATGATATTCTGACAGATAAAATGATAGATCAAAAGGCCGGAAACAAAGATCAGCTTTACCAACATCCAGTCCATACTGAGTAATTCAGGATTTACCCAGATCATCCCGATGCCGGCAAGTACTGAGAGAGCCATTGCGGGGGTAGTAATGATATACCAGAGTTTATGCTGCATGATCTCAAACTGACGCTGAAGAACATTTCTTTCAGATTCAGGCCGAACATTAGCTTCAACGTGATAAATGAATAAACGGACAATATAGAACAGACCGGCCATCCAGCTTACGACAAAAATTATATGAATAGCCTTTAAATATAAATATGTCATTTGTAGCTGTTTTAAGCCGGAATACTGAAGATATTAATACCGATAATCTTTAATCAGACCGACTGCATACTTCACATGATCAAACGGAATATCCGGCATAATACCATGTCCCAGATTGAAGATAAATCCATTCTCCCCTCTCATTCTTTCAAACAATCGGTGAATACGTTCTTTAATCACTTTTTTATCAGCATACAGAATATGAGGATCAAGATTTCCCTGAACTGCAATTCCGGCCGGCAATTTTTTCTTAATATCGAGAAGATCTGCATTCCAGTCCACTGAGATCACATCCGGTTTAGCTTCAACCATCAGGGGAGCGAAGACAGAACTTCCTTTACAAAAGGAGATTACCGGAATATCCTTACGGTTAAGCTGGGAGATGATCTCAACATTATATCGATGTGAGAACTCTTTGTAATCATCCCAGGATAATGCCAGAGCCCAGCTGTCGAATAACTGCAAAGCATTTACTCCTGCTGCAATCTGCATATTCAGATAATCAACAGTGACTTTTGCAATCTTAGCCAGCAACTGATGAGCAAGTTCAGGATGATTATGAATGAATAGTTTGGTTAATTTAAAATCCTTAGAAGATCCTCCTTCTACAAGATAACTCATTACAGTAAAAGGGGCACCGGCAAAACCGATCAGCGGGGTACTTCCATTCAGCCTTTGCTGAATTACTTTAATAGCTTCAGCAACATATTGAAGTTTATCGCCGACATCAGAAAGCAAATTATCGACATCAGCCTGATTTCTTACAGGATTGGCAAATTTAGGACCCACACCCTGTGAAAAGCTCAGGTCCCCGCCCATAGCCTCGCCCGTAACCAGAATATCTGAAAACAGAATAGCGGCATCAATACCTAAAAGATCTACCGG
>JBAZHY010000129.1:0-5821 GCA_041652175.1 Pedobacter sp. | reverse complement strand
ACCATATCTTCAAACCAGGCCAGACGATATTTATCCAGTGCTTTACCCAGGCGGATACTATTGTTCAAATCAAAATGCCCGTAATGATCTGTTGATATCGGGGTATCATAACCAACCATGTTACGAACATTTTCGACAATCTGACTTAGTTCTTCCAGACCTTTTTCAGTAATCTGAACCTGTGTAAAGGGATGTGGAGTATTTGCATAAGACATTGGATTATTGATATCTCCCCATTGAGCCAGATCACCTGCCGAATTCTGCCAGAATTTAGAATTGACGGTCGTACCGGGCTTGCCTTTCAGTTCATTAATAGAAATATCCATCTTCAGCCAGGTATACCCTTGTTCCTGAATCCGGTATTTGATCAGTTTTTCCTGATCTGAGGGTGATTTAGCTTCCGGGGTGTCTGCGTAAAGTCTTACCTTATCACGATATCTCCCTCCCAGTAACTGCCAGGCCGGTACCCCATAAGCCTTACCACAAAGATCCCATAAAGCCATTTCAACAGCACAAACACCTCCGGCCTGACGTGCCGGACCACCAAACTGCTTAATGATTTTGAAAATCATTTCCACATTACAGGGGTTTCTCCCCAGAATACGGCTTTTTAACATTAAAGCATAACGGACATCGGCTGCATCCCTGACCTCTCCTAACCCGTAAATACCCTGATTCGTATCAATCTTAATGATTGCCGTACCTCCCATCACATTAGTCAGGCAATAACGCATATCAGTAATTTTCAGATCAGACGGATTGGAAGAACGTTTTACATTCTGAGTAGTCTGAGCAATGGTATCTTCAACCGACAAACTTATCAGTCCGCCCAAAGCTATCCCTCCAAGAGCAGTCTTTTTTAGAAAATCCCTTCTGTTGGTTCCGGTCTCCGGATGATCAATTTCTGCCTGACGCGCCTGAGCATAGGCTTTTTCTTCCTCATGGCTCTTTTCAATTAATTGTTTCAGAGTGCTTTTCATAAGATTATAGTATAATTTTCAAATCAATGTTTCTGTCCCAGGTACTTATCCAGCTGCTCGGGGGTATACATGGTTTTCTTTGGATATTTAGCCAGCCAGTCCCTGAACTCATTTTTAATACCATTAGTCCAGTCGCCATGTATTTCGCCTGAAGGATATTTACCCTGTTTAAGTAAAAACCTTTCGAATTCATCCCGTAAACCGGTTAGTTCATTTGCCCTTACCAGGTCTTCAACAAGATGTGCCGGAATAAATACGACTCCGTATTCATTGGCAAATACTACATCACCCGGAAAGACTGTCACTTCCCCTATTTTGATCGGTGCATTAATCGAAGTAGGAGTCATATCTTTAATATAAGAAGGATCATGACCCTTTACCCATGCATTAAATCCCTGAGTATCTTTAAGTTCCTGCATATCTCTTATAGACCCATAAAAAATAACCCCTTTACCTGTTTTGGCATAAATTGAATTACCCAGGCTGGAGCCGATTAATGTTCCGTCCTTAACCTTACCAAAACCATCAGCTACATAAACATCGCCTTTACTGAGTATATCAATTGGCCAGATATTAATTCCCCCACGCTGGGAACGTCCTTCCCTTCTGCCTTGCGACCTAACTAATGTATCCAGATCGGGTCTTGAGGGCATAAACTGAGCCGTCACAACACGACCCACCATGGTTTGTCCTGGTTTAAGAATTACCCAGTTCTTTTCAACCTGATTCCGGTAACCTTTACCGTAAAGGTAGCCCCATATTTGTTCAAGGGTATTGTATTCCAGACGTTCGAGAAGTATATCCGAAACTTTGGGACGGCCATCGGCAGAACGTTCACCTTTCCACATGGCTGTCATTTCTTTAATATATTCAGGTGAAGAGCCTAAACGCTGAGCATTCGCAAAAAATGCACTTAAAAGAATCAGCAGAAATAAAATTGATCTCTTGTAAACGGTATTGACATTTAAAAATTTAAACTGTTTCATTTTTAAGAATACTAATTGACAAAAAAATACAGGCTGTACTATATTCTAAGTTAAAAAATTATTAGATAGTTAGCAGTATCAGCAAATACAGGAACTAAATCTTTTTGGCATCATTTTTTCTTAAAGATTAGAGTTAATAACCATAAAGCAATTTGAACTATGAAACTATCCCCTTTAAATAAAATAAATATAGAGATGAAAAATGTGTTAATTATCCTTGCATTTACTGCAATAGTTGCAGGATGCAATAGTAACGCAAACGTAAATGCCAAAATCAATCAGGACTCGATCAGGATGGCACAGCAATTAGACAGTTTTAAAAAGGCAGAGCTTGCTGAAAAAGAGAAACAGATTGCAGAGGAAGCCGCTGCAGCAGCAGTTGCCGGAGAAAGGGCAAATACCCAGGCCCAGTCTGCATCTTACGAACCATCTTCTCCTGATGCTACTACACAGAAAAAAGGATGGAGCTCTGCTGCAAAAGGAGCTGTAATTGGTGGTGTTGTTGGTGCAGGAACAGGAGTGATTGTTGATAAAAAAGATGGAAGGGGTGCTGTTATCGGAGGTGTTTTAGGTGCCGGAACAGGTTATGTGATCGGCAGGGAAAAGGATAAAAAATCCGGAAGGGTAGATCAATAATTATTCTCAATCCGGAAATAATTTTGTGCCCCGGTAAAAGTTACCCGGGGCACAAATTAAATATCCTGTGCCAAAACTGATCAGGATTTCAAAACCCTTTGAATCTCATCGAGCTTCATCAGGGCTTCAACCGGCGTCAGTGTATTTACTTCCAGGTTATTCAGCATATCCCGGATCTTAACCAGTATAGGATCATCAATAGAAAACATCTGAAGCTGATAAGCCTGCTTCTGAACCTTTTTAAGACTGTCTTTAATATCCTCACCACCGGTACGTTCCTGCTCCAGACGTTTCAGAATTTCATTGGCCCTTCCAACAAGCTTTGAAGGCATTCCGGCCATCTTGGCCACATGAATACCAAAACTATGTTCACTTCCTCCGGGTATAAGTTTTCTTAGAAAGATTACCTTATTTCCAACTTCCTTAACAGAAACATTGAAATTTTTGATCCTGTTAAAAGAATTGGTCAGTTCATTCAGTTCATGATAATGAGTTGCAAAAAGGGTTTTTGCCCTGGCCGTAGGATGATTGTGAAGATATTCTGCTATAGACCAGGCTATGGAAATACCATCATAGGTACTGGTACCTCTTCCAATTTCATCCATCAGGATCAGGCTTCTGGCTGATAAATTATTCAGAATACTGGCGGTTTCATTCATTTCAACCATAAAGGTTGATTCGCCTGATGTAAGATTATCAGAAGCTCCGACACGGGTAAATATTTTATCCACCAATCCGATCTGAGCTTCTTTAGCCGGAACAAAGCAGCCCATTTGAGCCATCAGTACGATTAATCCGGTTTGCCGCAATAATGCTGATTTACCAGACATATTTGGCCCCGTAATAATGATAATCTGCTGACTATCACTGTCCAGAAAAACATCATTAGTGATATATTCTTCTCCTGGGGGAAGATTTTTTTCAATTACAGGGTGCCTGCCACCTTTGATATCGATAATACTACTGTCGTCGATCGTCGGTTTGACATAGTAATTCTTTATGGCAAGGCTGGCAAAATTCAATAATACATCCAGCCGGGCAACCATTTGTGCATTAAGCTGAATAGGTTTAATAAATTCAGAAAGTGCAAATGTCAATTCATTATACAGGCGTGATTCAAGCACCTGAATCTTCTCTTCAGCACCCAGAATCTGTTCCTCATATTCTTTTAGTTCCGGAGTAATGTACCTCTCAGCATTAACGAGTGTTTGTTTGCGAAGCCATTCGGCAGGAACTTTATCCTTATGGGTATGTGTAACCTCCAGATAATATCCGAATACATTGTTGAATGCTACTTTAAGTGATGGAATACCGGTTAATTCTGCCTCACGCTTTTGAATTTCAAGCAGATATCCCTTGCCGCCAAAAGCGATCTTTCTTAAACGGTCAAGCTCTTCATCCACACCATCGGCAATGACACCTCCCTTTATAACCATTACCGGCGGATCAGGATTCAGCTCCTTTTCAATTTTATCCCTGATCAGCATACAGGTATTAAGCTGTTCTGAAATTGCCTGAAGGGCATAATTCCCTGAATTACCACACAATTCTTTCAAATTGGAGATAGCATACAGAGCCCTTTTTAACTGAATAACTTCACGGGGATTGGCCTTCTGCAAACCGATCTTCGATATCAGCCTTTCCAGGTCTCCGATTTGTCTGAGTTCATGAAGTAATTTTTCCCTCAGTTCCTCCTGATTGACCAGAAATTCAACCACATCAAGGCGTTCCTTAATGGGCTTCAGTTCCTTCAGGGGCATGATAATCCATCGCCGAAGCAAACGTGCCCCCATCGGGGAACAGGTTTTATCAAGCACATCTACCAAACTTACAGCATTCTCATTGGCAGAGCCTATCAGTTCAAGATTACGAATAGTGAAACGATCCAGCCACATATAACGGTCTTCCTCTATTCTGGATACAGAAGATATATGCTGCAGGTTTCGGTGTTCAGTTTCATTCAGATAATGCAAAGCCACACCCGCTGCAGTTACCGCTAATGGCAGTTTATCAATACCAAAGCCCTTTAATGATTTAACATCAAAGTGCTTAAGTATAAACTCTGAGGCATAATCACCGCTGTATATCCACTCGTCGAGATGATAGGTATAAAACCTGTCGCCGAATGTTTCAGTAAAATCGCGGCTTCTGCTTTTCTGAAAAATGACTTCGCTGGGCTTAAAGCTTTGCAATAATTTATCAATATAGTCGGAATTCCCCTGTGCAACCAGAAACTCTCCGGTTGAAATATCGAGGAATGCTGCCCCTATCGAGTTCTTTTCAAAATAAAGTGATGCCAGATAATTATTGGTATTCTGCTGAATGATATTATCACTGTATGAAACACCCGGAGTAATCAGTTCGGTGACCCCTCTTTTTACAATTGTCTTGGTTGTTTTAGGATCTTCCAGCTGATCACAAATAGCTACCCGCTGCCCGGCCCTAACCAGTTTGGGTAAATAAGTTTCTAAGGAATGGTACGGAAATCCGGCAAGCTCAGTATTTGTACCTGAATTACTCCCCCTTTTGGTAAGTACAATCCCCAGAATACCTGCGGCTTTTATCGCGTCCTGCCCAAAGGTTTCATAAAAATCACCAACCCTGAACAATAACAATGCCCCCGGGTATTTCGCCTTGATGGTATTGTATTGCTGCATTAAGGGTGTTTCCTTCTGTTCGTTCTTCTTTGACAAGTTAGCTCGCTTAATAAAGGGATAAAGTTAATGGATTGCATAGTTATTGGAAGATTTGTGGAAAACTGCCAAATGTTGGAAAAATCTGATACATATTTATCATTATGATGATGTAATAAAGCCTGTTCTTTACTATCTAAATCCGGATATCTATCAATTCAACTTTGTTAAATCTATCTTTGTTCAGTGTTTGTAAGCTCCGTCAATATATACAGAAAAGCCTATTCGGGATTAAGTAAAGAAAACTGGTATCTGTCGCTGGTTATGCTCCTGAACCGGAGCGGCACTATGGTGGTACCCTTTCTTACCATTTATTGTACACAAAAACTAAACTTCAGTATTGTTCAGGCCGGAATGATTATGTCTGTATTCGGACTTGGATCAGTGTTCGGAGCATTCATAGGAGGAAAAATCACCGATAAAATTGGTTTCTACTATCTGCAGGTAGGGGCTCTTCTCAGTGGTGGCCTGATGTTTATACTGATAGGATTTCTGGAATCATTTCTGAGTCTAGCTTTAGGGACCT
>JBAZHY010000128.1:5438-5833 GCA_041652175.1 Pedobacter sp. | reverse complement strand
AAAAATTATTTATGGCCGGATGCCTGATGCTGATTACAAGTTTATCGGCATATGCGCAAAAATTCTCTTTAGGAATAAAAGGAGGGGTTAATTACTCTTCATTAAAAACCAAGGATAATCTTACCGATGAGAATAACATTATGGGGTATCAGGTTGGAGTCTTTGCACGTGCAGGTGCCACTGGCCTATATTTCCAACCCGAATTGTATCTGGGAACGAAAGGAACCGAGTACACAATGATTCAAACCTCTACTGAAACCGTTGAACAAAAAGCTAAAGTAAAGTTTACTACACTTGATCTCCCTCTGCTTCTTGGAACCAAGATCGGGGTAGATAAATTAAACCTTCGCTTTATGGCAGGCCCTGTGGTATCATTTAAGATAGACGATGAGACC
>JBAZHY010000128.1:0-5428 GCA_041652175.1 Pedobacter sp. | reverse complement strand
ATCAGCTTATAACCAGGTTTCTGATTTTGGCAATTATAAAAATCAGGCTTTGGGTATTCAGGCCGGTGGCGGAGTGGATCTGGGCAATTTAACTTTAGACCTTCGTTATGAAGCAGGTTTGAGTAATATCAGCGAAAGCGAAAAATACAACCAGAAACAGAATTTATTTCATTTAAGTTTAGGATTTAAACTTTTTTAATACCTGGCACAATTATCATTTATATTTATCAAATTACTTTTTAAAACTTATATTAACACTTTAAAAAGGTAGTAGGTAATAAATTAGAATGAAAGATGTAATCGTAGGCGGGATGTTAAAAAAAGAACGTCATACACACATAATAAAACAACTGAATTTACACAACAAAGTTTTATCTTCCGATCTCAGTTACCTGTTGAAGGTTTCTGAAGATACCATAAGGCGGGATCTGAATGAATTAGCTGAAAATGGAAAAATACTAAAGGTACATGGCGGAGCTTTGTCAAAATCATTCCATTCTCCATTTAAAGAAATTGAGATTTATGCTCAGGAATCAAAAAGAGAAATAGCCAAAAAAGCTATAAGCCTGATATCAGAGGGCATGATAGTGCTTACAGGAGGCGGAACAACAATGCTTGAAATGGCACGACTGATTCCTGATACACTGGAAGCAACATTTTTTACAATAAGCCCTCTGGTAGCTCTTGAATTAGCTGAAAAGAAATTATTAACCGTAATTCTTATCGGAGGTGAGCTAAATAAGGGTTCGCAGGTAAGTATGGGTTCTAAAGCAATAAGCGAACTGTCTGAATTACGCGTAGATATCTGCTTCCTTGGGGCAAATGGTATAAATATAAAAGAAGGTATCAGCGATTCCGACTGGGAAGTTGTTCAGGTTAAAAAAGCAATGATCAAATGCTCTTCAATTGCTGCAATTATGTGTATCAGTGAAAAACTTAATTCTGTTCAAAAAATGAAAGTCTGCGGACTCAACTCCATTGATTATTTAATTACCGATATTAAACCCAATGATCCAAGAGTACAGGTCTACAAAAAACGCACTAAAGTGATTTAATTCAATAAGAAAAGGGTGTGTAAGGAATTACATGCGCACCCTTTTCTATCGGAAAATTTCAAATTTTATTTCGTCAGGCACACCTCTTTTTTGCACTTTCATTCCCGGTACGATCTACCCCTGAAACCGGAACCCGTATTATTTGCACTGTTTTCTGTACGCTTCCATCCGGCTGCTGACCCACAGTTATTGACTCTTCCAATCCTTGCCTGATAACTTGCCAGCTTTCATCATCAGGAAAATCTCCATTGTGATTATAAGACCGCGGTTCAAGATCACTTTTATACATAGCATCTGACTGCGGACGCACCTGGAAAACACTGTATTGAAATATTTAATTTCAAAAAATCCAGCAATGAAATTGCTTCTTCTTTCTGTTTCTCTGTTGTGCTGAGTCCGGGTTTACTGCGCCAATCAATATTAGCAACCGTTGCTATCTATGCTGCACAAAATTCGCACTTGCGCAGAACAATGTCTGACTGCGCTGAAACTGCAAAACAGACACAAAACGTAAATAAAAACACAGCTGAAATCTTATTTACATAAGTATAAGATATAGATGGCGGTAAAATATATTTATGGATATGCTGGATATCTGATGTCAATCAGGCATAACCCCAAAAAACCCCGCACACCTATCGGTGGCGAGGTTATATAATTAATAATAAAACAAATTACCAGCCCGGATTCTGTGTTAGCGTAACACCCTGATCTTTATATAATTTGATCTGATCGGGTCCTATAGGCTGAAGATAGACTCTTGGATCATAGAATAACCTTAAACTTGCAGCTGACTGAACCGGAATAATGTAACCTTCAGCAGCATTATTTTCAATCATAACAGTAGTTGCCTTCGGATAATCAGATCTTTTGATCCATGCACCACGATTTGCATCCTTATTTGTTACCTGATCTACATAATGAAGCTTTTTCCATCTTCTCAGATCATCGTATCTGAAGCCTTCCATCATCAATTCCACCCGGCGTTCACGACGAATTTCCCAAATTAATGAAGGTACTGTAGAATCGCGGTCAGGATCGTCGTAAACAACACCATTTACCGCAGGAAGGCCTCCCATTACTTGCAGTTTCGGCATCTTAACATCCGCACGGTCTCTCAATTTGTTAATTGTCTTATCAAGATCTGCCTGACTTAATGTTCCAAGCTCAGCTGCAGCTTCAGCATAATTCAGCAATACCTCGCCATAACGGATTTCAGGAGCATCAGAAGTATTTGTTTGAGATAAACCTTCAGCCTGATCTTTTACCGCCTCATTTAAGAACTTAACTGCTGCGTAACCACTGGTTGAATAAGCATAATCCTTTACATAACCTGTAATTCTCAAAGAATCTGCAAATGTTTCTGTGATACGTGGATCTCTGTTTACCATTGCGGCAGACTTTTTCGCCCCTCCGGCAGAATAAATAGCTTTATCACCCATGTATAATGGCGATAATTTAATTGGCAAACCATCTTTAGCTAAATAAGAATTGATAGCAGATCTGCTATAACCGGTCTGAGCCTCCTTATTTACATAGCTGGCCAAACTATGGGTAAGCAAACCGGTCTCATACCTTCTGTAAAGAATCACTTCCGGATTACTTGCCAGATCAGGTGCACTGAACATCCCTCTGTAATCAGATGCAATAGTAAATTTTCCACTTGTAATTACCTGATCAGCAGCCCATTTAGCCGCCTCAAGATATTGTGTTGCCTTAGCTGTATTACCTGTATGATACTTCTGCCAGGTTCCTTCAAAAAGAAATATACGCGACATAGATGCCAATACCGCATAACGATTGACAATGGTTTTATCTCCATCATTAATCCTGACATTGGCAGCAGCATATTGAAAATCGGCAAGCACGCTGTCCATAACCAAAGTACGCGGATCGCGGGGTTTGTAAAGTTCAGGATCAGTATCTGATAAAACACGACCATACCATGGAAAATCACCGAAATCATTCACTCTGTCGGAGTATTCAATCGCACGGAAGTACCTGGCAATACCTGTCCAGTGTTTTTTAGCCTCATCGGTCATTGGTACAGTTTTAATTCTGTCAATAAACAGATTAGCTCTTCTGATCCAGGAAAACGTACCCGACCAGGTACTATTAGTGGTTGGCAGGTTCTGCGTAAAACGTGTACTGCCTGCCACATCATCATTCAATGATTCACCGGTAAAAAATCCACCCCAGCTTAAATCAAAACCAGAGGCATATCCCGGGAAATATCTTGGATAAAAGTTCCAGGCAAAGGTCCTTACATTAGTTTCGGTTGTCCAGTAGTCTTCATCTGTTAACCTGTCTAATGGAAGTTTTTCAAGAAGGTCTTTCTTGCATCCCAACACAAAAAGCATGGGGCAAATCAAAAATAATATGATATACTTTTTCATAATTGTCTGTTTAATTATAATGTAACCTGAAGTCCGAAAGAAAGGGTTCTGCGGTAAGGGTATACCCTTCCGAAAGTCCTCGGGTCATTAGAACCACTGGTTGTATAATCCATTTCCGGATCTATGCTAATCTGTCCAAGATTATCTTTTTCAAACAGGTTTTCACCACTGAAATATAAACGGGCTCTGTTAATCTTAGCTTTTTCACTGATACGTGCTGGAAGTGTATATCCGAAAGTAATGTTCTTTGCCCTCAGGTACGACATATCAAGCAGGTACTTTGTTTGCCTCAAGAAATTCGTTGTGTTTGCGGTTTGACCAACGTTAGATGGTTTAGGATAAAAAGCTCCTGGATTAGTTGGAGTCCAGTAATCTAATTGTGAGGCATACCATCCTTCACCAATCCCTACTCCGGGAACTGTTGCAGGTGAATGTACCCAAAGTTCACGTTGTCCAACACCCTGGAAGAAAATATTAAAGTCAAACCCTTTCCAGTCGGCCCCAAGACGCATACCGTACTGATAACGTGGAGTGGAATTACCAATAATACGCTGATCTCCGGGATCATCCACAGTATTGGAACCCTGTGAAATCACACCATCACCATTCAGATCCTTATACTTAACATCGCCGGGACCAAAAAAGAATGTCGAGGTTTCAAATTGTTTTTGATCAGGAATGCCGGCTTTCAGCACATATCTTCCATTTACAGTAATCAGATTCCCGCTTGCATCCTGTTGAAAATCATCCTTTGTAAAGAAACGGTCTGTTTCATAACCCCAGATCTCCCTCAAATTTCTTCCTTCATAATTGCTGGTAACCGTTCTGGTTGTATTTGCAAATTTGGTCAGATGTTCCTTAAAATCTGAAAGTGAACCGGTTGCGTTAAGCCTGAGGCCATTATCAAAAGTATGTGCATAATCAATTGCAAGTTCCCAGCCTCTCACCTGCATTTCGCCGTAGTTTCTTTGAGGAGCTGTTGCTCCGAAAGAATTCGGAAGTGTAACTCCGGCACTGATCATATCACTTGTGGTTCTGTTATACCAATCAAAGCTGATGCCCAGTCTCTCGTTTATAAATCTGGCATCAACCCCGAAATTCAAATCAGTAACCGTTTCCCAGGTAAGTGAAGGAGGAACAATAGAAGGAGTACTTACCCCTACCATATTTTTGCCATTCACTAACCAGTTAGAGTTGCCGGTTGACATCAGGGATAAAAATGCATTTCCTACATTCTGATGTCCTACAGCTCCCCAGGATCCCCGAAACTTTAAAGTTGAAAGGATAGGTTTTGCGAAATCCATAAATTTCTCTTCACTGATGATGTAACCTGCAGATACCGAAGGGAAGAATGCGTAACGGTCATTTGCAGGGAACCTGGATGAACCATCATATCTTCCTGTTACTTCGAACAGGTATTTATCCTTATAAGTATAATTTAAGCGGCCAAAAAGTCCGTTTGTTGCCCAGTGACTATGCGATCCGCTTGTAAACTGATCACCGGAAGTCAGGCCAAGTTCTCCTTTATTCATATCCATCAAACCTCTTCTTTCAGAACGCTGAGAACCATATTCAAAAGTTTCTGCCTCAGCACCGGCCATAATTTTAAAGGCATGGCTCTTTATAGTTTTCTGGTAAGTGGCTACCAATCTGCCTGTATTTGTTGTCGTATAATCAGAGTCATCAATAACCCTATCGTAAGTTGCAGAACTATATGGCCTATAGGTTAAGGCTGCACCCGTTGACCAGAAGTCAATAGCAGAAGCAACTCCTCCGACCTGTTTTCCCCTGCCGGTGCTACCACCATAAGTATAATCAGCATCAACTGTAAGGCCGGGTATAACTTTGAACGTACCCCCTATAGAAACACGTGAGAAATTATTTCTGTCTTCATTCATTTTAGATTGCGCCACTTCACTTACGGCATTTCTGAATGGTAATCCATTATATGTACCGTATGGAAACTGAGCCGGCCAT
>JBAZHY010000127.1:0-5850 GCA_041652175.1 Pedobacter sp. | reverse complement strand
ACATTCCCTGACTTGCGACACACTGCCGGGAGTTGATTCAATATGTGCAGAATATAAAGTCTGAATGGAATCTATCACTAAAAGATCCGGTTGTAAAATCTCGATCTGCTTGAAAATATTCTGGGTGGATGTTTCAGTAAGAATATAGGTATCAGTCTTTTTTCCTGATAGATTAAGCAAACGCTCGGCACGCATTTTAATCTGTTGTTCACTTTCCTCCCCTGATACATACAGAACCTTCAAACCAGGAAGATTTAAAGCTACCTGCAACATCAGTGTAGATTTACCGATCCCCGGCTCACCACCGATCAGAATAATAGAGCCACTGACAATTCCTCCGCCAAGAACACGGTTCAGCTCTTTATCAGGAGTAATCAGACGATGCTCTTCTGTATAAACTATTTCATGAATTACCGCGGGTTTATTGGCACGCTGAGTACTGGTAGAGGCACCCTTCCAATCCGGCACCGACTGATTTCCCTTCTCAATAATTTCTTCTACAAAAGTATTCCATTGATTGCACGAAGGACATTTACCAAGCCATTTGGCAGATTCGTATCCGCAACTCTGACAGAAATAAGCGGAACGTGTTTTTGCCATGGAACAAATTAGTAAATGTGAGAATTAGTAAATGTGCAAATTAGTAAATGTTACAGACGAACTTCAGATCTGTGAATTTACTAATTTGCTAATTTTCTCATTTACTAATTATAGTTTAATTTCTTCTTCTTTTGAATTGAGAAAATGGAACTCTGTCAGGTAATAGGACGGAACCGCCTTAACCCTGATCCATTTGCTGAATTTAAAGAACCATTTCCATTGAATGGATATCAGACCCTTTTTAATATAGGCTTCAATATACGGATGAACACATAAAGTAACACTACGTTCATTCTGTTCATTGAGAATGTAATTCAGATTACTCTCGATATCATCCATCAATATGATACTTGCCTTAATCTCACCCGTCCCGTTACAGGCCGGACATTTCTCGTTGGTTACAATATTCATTTCGGGTCTTACACGCTGACGGGTAAGCTGAACGAGTCCGAATTTACTTGGAGGTAAAATGGTATGCTTCGCACGATCAAGCAACATCAGATCCTTCAGATGATCGAAAAGTTCTTTACGGTTTTGGGGTTTGTGCATATCGATAAAATCGATTACTACAATACCTCCCATATCACGCAGCCGCAGTTGTCTTGCGATCTCCTTTGCAGCTTCCATATTGATCATCAGTGCATTTTGCTCCTGATTTTCTGTATTGGCTGTACGGTTACCACTATTGACATCTATAACATGAAGGGCTTCCGTATGTTCAATAACAAGATAAGCGCCACCCGGAAGGTTTACGGTACGACCAAAAGCAGCTTTAATCTGCTTTTCAATGCCAAAATGTTCAAAGATTGGCTCTTTACCTCTGTAAAGCTTTACAATCTTCTCCATCTCGGGCGAGATTTCATGCACATAAGATCTGATCTCCTCATATAATGCCGGATCCCCGATATGTATGTTAGTAAAGTCAGTATTCAGGATATCCCTCAGGATAGTTGAAGTACGTCCCATTTCGCCCAGAATCTTTTTTGATGGCTCTGTAATCGGTAAACGGGTAGTAAATTTCTCCCATTTATCTATCAGGTCAAGAAGGTCTTTCTGTAATTCCGCAACACCTTTACCCTCAGAAACAGTACGAATGATCACACCAAAATTTTTCGGCTTGATGCTCTCTACTATTTTCTTAAGGCGATTACGCTCAGTATTACTTTTAATTTTTTTGGATATTGAAATAACATCCGAAAATGGAACAAGCACAGCAAAACGGCCTGCAATAGAAATATCTGAGCTTAAACGGGGACCTTTTGTCGAGATCGGCTCTTTGGCGATCTGCACAGGAAGCAACATATTACGGTTCAGTATCTCTGAGATCTTACCGGTTTTGTTGATATCCGTTTCCAGCCTGAAACTATTGAGCAGTTTATCTTTGTAACTGCCGCTCTTTACGATCTTGGTAAGCTTTAACAGGGATTGAACCTGAGGCCCGAGGTCAAGATAATGTAGAAAAGCATCTTTTTCATAGCCCACATCAACAAAGGCAGCATTCAGTCCCGGCATGATCTTTTTAATCTTACCGAGATAAATATCGCCAACAGCATAATTATTGCTGACTTGCTCTGTGTTTAATTCTACGAGTTGCTTGTCTTGCAGTAAAGCAATAGTAACCCCGCTGGGGGATGAATTGATAATTAATTCCTTTACCAATGGCTAAATTTAAGACACCGGTTGAGTAACCGGTATACGTTTAAAACAAGAGAAAAATAAAAACAAAGAAATAAATTAAACCTCCGGCGCAGAACTGCGGGAGGTTAAAATATTAAATAAGTCTTTTAAGAAATCTGATTCAGGGAATCAAACTCATATCAGACTATTTTTTCTTATGTCTGTTTTTTCTTAAGCGTTTTTTACGCTTGTGGGTAGCCATTTTATGTCTTTTTCTTTTTTTACCGCTTGGCATAATGTTGTTTTTTAAAATGTTTTATAATCTAATTACTTAATTCGGTTACTTTCCGATCAACAAACTGACTCATATTCGGGTCAGCAGCAATCTCTTTTGTTTTTAAATAAGCTGCAATAGCTTCTGTATTCATATTCATGTTCTCATAGCTTGAAGCCAGGTAAAACCATGCCTCAGCACTTGGAGCAATATCAATCACAGTTTTAAAGCGCTCAACAGCTTTATCGAACTGACCTGACTTCATGGAAAACAATCCCAGATTCAGGTTAGCCTTTAAATTTTTAGGATCCTGCTTTACTACATCAAGCAATAAAGTAATACCCTGCATTGGATTAGGCGTTCCTGTTACATAAGCAATACCCAAACCGGTTTTAACTTCGAGGGTATTGGGTTTAATCTTATCTGCTTTTTGATAAGAACTGATCGCTTTTTGAACCAATGCCGGTTGAACAATGGTATCCATACTTTGCTGATACGCATTCGTAAATTTATCACCTGCTTTTAACCAGGAATCAAAATCAGGCTCTTTCTCAGCAATCATTTCATAGTAAAACGCTGCCGGTGCAGGTTGATTCATATCATCCCACTGTTGGGCGAGTTGCTTCTGAATACTTAATTTGTCACCTTCCGAAGCAGCTTTAAGCGTAGCCTCCAAATCAGAAACCTGCTTTTTTAGGCTGGCATTTAAAGCCTCTTTTGCTGTTACTGAAACTTCCTCAACACTTACAGCTTTAACAGGTGCCGCCGCAGATGCTGCATTAGATGCAGAAGCATTTTCTTCAGGCTTTACTAAACCCTGGATATTCAGAGAAAGCAATAAGCCCATCAGTATTACAACTGAACCTATGACAATTATTTGCTTTCTGTTCAACATTCGGTTTAGTTTGATTATTTATTACCAGTTTTTACTTTTTCCACAAAAACCTTGGCAGGTTTAAAACTTGGGACAAAATGTTCAGGGATAATGATAGCTGTATTTTTAGAAATGTTTCTAGCTGTTTTCTTTGCTCTCTTCTTCACTACAAAACTTCCGAAACCTCTAACGTAAACGTTTTCACCATTTACCATTGAATTTTTTACCACCTTAAAAAAAGCTTCAACTGCTTCCTGTACATCTACCTTCTCAATTCCGGTTTTATTAGAGATCTCTGTAATGATTTCTGCCTTGGTCATGTCTATTTTCTTTAATTTTTGACTCTAAATACTTAACTCATTTGGGGTTGCAAAAGTATTGGTTTTAATTGAATTGGGGAAATAAATTTGCTTTTTTTTAAATCAAATCGCTATAAAACAAATAGTAAGGTACTTTTGCATCCATAAAATGCATGTATATTAAGGTTCTAAATGAATTTTGCCGGAATAATTATTAGTTGGTACAGATCCCACAAACGGGATCTGCCCTGGAGAAAAACCTCTGATCCTTACATCATTTGGCTGTCGGAAATTATCATGCAGCAAACCCGTGTTGAACAGGGTACACCCTATTTCAACCGATTTGCGGAAACCTTTCCTACGGTAAGGGATTTTGCCTCGGCAGAGGAAGATGAGATACTGAAACTATGGCAGGGGCTGGGCTATTATTCAAGAGGAAGGAATATGCATCAAACCGCCCGGAGGGTAATGGAAGATCATGCCGGATATTTTCCGTCCGATTATGATTCCCTTATCCGGTTAAAAGGAATCGGGGAGTATACTGCTGCTGCAATTGCATCGTTTGCTGCAAATGAACCTAAAGCTGTTGTAGATGGAAATGTATTCAGACTTCTTTCCAGATATTTTGGTATTGATACTCCGATTAATTCAGGAAAAGGCAAAAAGCTCTTCACTGAACTCGCTAATGATCTGCTGGATAAAGATCGGGCGGGTGAATTCAATCAGGCAATGATGGAATTTGGCTCTCTTCAATGCAGGCCCAAAAATCCCGATTGCTCAATTTGCCCCTTACAGTTAAACTGTGAAGCCAGACAAACAAAAAAAATAAATGAACTTCCTGTAAAAATTAAAACATTAAAGGTCAGGGATCGTTATTTCAATTATATAGTTGCTGTCAAGGGTGATCAGATCTTAATCAATAAACGTATGTCAGGCGATATCTGGGAAAATCTTCATGATCTGCCAATGTTTGAAACAACTGAACTCACCCCTCCTGAAGAATTACTAAAATCAGGGAGTTTCATAGACTGTTTTGGAGAAAATTCGAAAATACATTCAGTCTCTGCACTTAAAAGGCATATTTTAAGTCACCAAAGACTGCATACTAGGTTTATCCGGATTGATCATTTTAATGAAGATTTTACTACTGAAAAAAACTGGTTTTATATCAATCTCAGCGATGTCGAAAAATTTGCTCAACCGAAACTAATTTTTCAATTCTTCGAAAATTTCCTTAGATTAACGTAAATGAATTATGTCATATCAGTACTATGTCGGGAATTAACAAAGTGATTTTAGTTGGACATTTAGGCAAGGATCCTGAAGTCCGGCACCTTGATGGAGGGGTTACAGTTGCCAGTTTCCCTTTAGCAACATCAGAGTCTTATAATAAAGATGGTCGGAAAATTGAGCAAACCGAATGGCATAATATAGTCATGTGGCGGGGTTTAGCAGATATTGCCTCCAAGTACCTTCAAAAGGGAAAACTGGTCTACATTGAGGGAAAACTCAGAACACGTTCTTTTGAGGATAAAGAAGGGCATAAAAAATATACTACAGAAGTAGTGGCTGAAAACTTTACGATGCTTGGTCGTAAGAGTGATTTCGAAAATGATAATAGCGAGGGTTCAAACCAGCCTAAATCTGAAAACGGGATGGTCAAAGAGGATCAGCCAATGAATTACGATAAAGAAACTGCGGCAGATGATGACCTGCCTTTCTAAAACAGGAAAACCCGGGCTTATCCGGGTTTTTTTATGAGTTATTATTTGGATTTCATTTCCATATAATCCAATGTCAATCCTGACAAAGCCTTAATTCCAAGTTTAAATGAACTTTCATCGATCATAAAATCAGGCGTATGATGCGATGGAGCTAATTTAGGGTCCATTCCTTTTGGCATTCCACCCAGAAAGAAAAATAATCCCGGTACCTTTTCCTGAAAGAATGAGAAATCTTCCGCACCGGTAATTGGGGGTATCAGCTTAACATTTTCGTCACCGGCTACTTTTACTAAACTCGGAAGCATTTTTTCAGTCAGTGCAGGATCATTATAAGTCACAGGATAATGATTGCTATACGGAATTTTTACTTCTGCCGTAGCACCGCCGGCTTCTGCTGTTTTAGTTGCAATGGTCTTAATCCTGCTGATCAAAAGCTTTTCATCCTCAACACTCAAAGCTCTT
>JBAZHY010000126.1:0-5880 GCA_041652175.1 Pedobacter sp. | reverse complement strand
CTCAGATAATTCCTTCAATGCCTGCAACCCACCGGTAAAATCCTTATCCATCATCATATCCATGCTTAATCCCATCCAGCGGTCGGGAATAGAATTTGCTTCACCACTCATATACCACTCTACTTCTGTTCCTTCTGCGGTGTTCTTAAATGTAAAGCCCGAAATAGCCTCACTTTCAAATGGTTCAAGAAAGCGTAATCGAAATTCAGCTAAAGCATAAGGATTGGCCCTGATTAATTCCATTTGCCCTGATCCGGTCTTTTTACCCATCCATTCCCATAAATGACCGGTTTGTGCAGGTGTGCCGCTGATGCTTACTTCTGCATCAGGATCCATTTTGGTCCAGGGATTCCATTTCAGGAAATTATTCAGGTCGGCAACATTCATATAAACCACACTGTCGCTTGCATGGATCATCACAGACCGGCTGATATTATATGTTTTTGGTAAGAGCGAGCCGATGGCATAAAAGAGAGCCACTAAGATGACTAATATGCCCAGAATGATTCGTAATACTTTCATCATAAATGATTTATTTACATTAAGCTAAGGGTAATTCTTCACGAAAGCAATTTTATTTCAAAATGCCAGACTTTGCCACAAAACAGAATTCGCTGAAATCAAAAGTATATTGAATATTTGTATATGAAAGCAGCCTATCTTCTGATCAATTTCTTTACGGTGTTTTTTCCTGTTATTCTTTCGTTCGACAAAAGGGTTCAGTTTTTTAAAAGCTGGAAATATATTTTTCCGGGCTTAATGATCAGTGGATTACTCTTTCTGTTCTGGGATCATTTATTTACGGTTTTTGGAGTATGGTCATTTAATCCCGGTTATATTCAGGGCTTATATATTCTGGATCTTCCTGTTGAAGAAATATTATTTTTTATAACCGTTCCCTTTGCCTGTATATTTATTTATGAATGCCTCAATTATTATATTAAACCGGATATTTTAAAACCTGTATCAGTTTATATCAGCTATGCTTTAATGATATTATGTGTTGTATTATTGTTTAAATATTACGACAGGGTTTATACACTGATCACTTTTGGCCTGCTTTTAACGATCTTAATCTTTGCTCAGTTTGTTTTTAAAGTTCAATACCTGAGCAGGTTCTATCTGGCTTATATAGTTTCCCTGTTTCCGTTTTATATAGTAAACGGACTCCTGACATCCATTCCGGTAGTCATTTATAATGATGCCGAAAATATGGCCTTCAGGGTAGGTACCATTCCTTTTGAAGATCATTTCTATTCAATGGCCATGCTTCTGATGAACATTATGTTTTTTGAGTATTTCCGAAAAAGAGACAGGGCGCAGGTATGAACGAACTTCCGGAATACAGCAAATCCTTTCTGGCTTTAAGAAACGGTCAGGACAAACCTCAGATTTGGGTAGCATTGCATGGGATCATTTACGATGTTACTGATAGCAGATTATGGGGGAATGGCAAACATTATGAGCACTGGGCAGGGCAGGATCTGACCGATGAGCTGAAGGATGCCCCACATACCGAGCAGGTATTTGCAAAGTTTAAGGTGGTGGGCAGACTGAAGTAAGACCTTATGCCCCTTATCTGTTGAACCTGAGATAACTGAGAAAAGTTATTCCCAATTCCATACCTGTTCTTTATATCAGACGTATATTGGTCGTCTCTTCGTCGTATATTGGTCGTCTCTATGACAATTGGAGACGACTAATAGATGTCTGATAGATGAGTAAAAGATGTCTTGTATTACCACTCGTTATTTATTAAGACCCTGCTCTTCATTAACCTGGGTTATCAGGATGATGGATTTGTATTGATTGAGGATGATAATTCGATATTGGTACGAGTGGGGACGCTCACAGCAGCGGGGGCTGAAGGATGCGCTGCATACTGAACGGGTGTTTGCAAAGTTTAATATTGTAGGCAGATTGAAGTAATTTTCAGTTAGGGGGACTAATAACTGTATTGCCGGTTTTTGATAAAGTTTTCCGCAAAGCTTCCTGGAAACATGATACTGGATGTTGTCTGTGGTTCAGGGAACCCTGTAATTTAAGAGGTTTTTTAAAAATTAATATTATAGGTGTTTTTATTCTCACACATAACAAACGTACTGTGGGTACTGCCGATACTTTTTACTGAACCAAGTTTGTTAAATACGAAATCCTGGTAATGTTTCATATCTTTCGCATAAACCTTTAAAAGAAAGTCATAATCACCTGAAATATTATAGCATTCTACCACTTCCCTTAATTGCATAACGTCAGTAACAAATTCATGTCCTATATTTTTATCGTGATGTTTAAGCCTGATATTGCAGAATACAATTAATCCGTAATTGAGTTTCTCTGCATCGATTAATGCGATATATTTTTTGATATAACCGCTCATTTCGAGTCTTTTTACTCTTTCAAAAACCGGTGAAGCTGAAAGATTGACCCTGCCGGCCAATTCTTTGATTGTCAGTTTAGAATCTTCTCCCAGTAATTTTAGTAATTGTATGTCCGTGTCATCCAGGTCTTCCATAGAATAATTTTCTTTTAAAGTGATAATTACGTGGCTAAAAAAGTGTAATTATCTGATGATTTGTCAAATTTAGAATTTTATACTGAAATAATTTACATTAAAGACAAATCAATCTAAGTTTATAGATTTGTTTAGAATTTTGATCCTGATTTTGGATTTTGTTCAAAGATTTGTTCTTTACTTTATCAACCGGAAGGGGTTTTCGATGAAGATCGAAATTAAAAGGGAATCGTGTGAGAATCACGAACTGTCGCGCAACTGTAAATAACTCAAAAGTTTCTGCCTGCGATATCCACTGTCTCGCTCAGAATGAGATGGGAAGGATGGCCGAAATGTTATAAGTCAGGAGACCTGCCTATTACCGGATGGACAATGCTTTCGCGGAATAAAGCTGGTGGTCTGATCTTATAGGTTTCATTGATAAATCTATCTGTTCCTGCTCATTAATCGCATTTTCTCAAAGCTTGTCAAGTTTAGCAAAGCAATTAAACTGTTTTTTATCTAACAACTAAAAATTAAAAAATGCTAACGCAAAACCTCGGCTACCCGCGAATTGGTGGTCAACGACAACTTAAAAAGGCCTGTGAACACTATTGGGCAGGCAAAATCGATCTGGTTGAATTAAATCAGGTTGCACGTAAAATCAAAGGGGAGAACTGGCAAACGCAACTGGATGCAGGTATCGATCTTATTCCTTGCAATGACTTTAGTTTTTATGATCAGATGCTGGACATGAGCTTGATGTTAGGGGTTATTCCACAGCGTTATTCACCCATACTATCTGAAGTAAAAGGCAACTGTCAAATCGATCTCTATTTTGCAATGGCTCGCGGTTATCAAAAAGATGGACTGGATATTACCGCGATGGAGATGACCAAATGGCTGGACACCAATTATCATTATATCGTTCCTGAATTTACCGCTAATCAGGAGTTTCGCATTTTTCAGGAAAATGTGTTCGGTGAATACAACAACGCCAAAATTTTGCTTGGAGAAAAGACTAAACCAGTGTTGGTCGGCCCGATGAGCTACCTGCTGTTGGGTAAAGAAAAAGAAGAAGGTTTTGAACGTGTTGATCTGATTAAGAAATTGATACCCGTATATATTGAAATTATTGACCGTTTGAAACAACAGGGCGCGGAATGGATTCAATTAGACGAGCCATGTCTGGCACTTGACCTTTCCGAAAAAGAAAAAGGCGCATTTGATTTTGCATACAGCAGCATTGCTAAGCGGATAAGCGGTGTTAAACTACTGGTTGCTACCTATTTTGAAGCATTGTTAGATAATACCCGACTGGCAGTAAATCTTCCTGTTACCGCTTTGCATATAGATCTGGTCCGTGCCCCTGAGCAATTAGGGGAAATACTTGAATTAATTCCCAGTTCGCTGAAGCTATCATTGGGTGTAATTGACGGACGTAATGTATGGAAGAATGATTACGAAAAATCATTAAGTCTGATCAATATGGCAGTTGAAAAGCTCGGTACAGACAGAATCATTATTGCACCTTCATGTTCATTGCTGCATAGTCCTATCGATCTGGACATTGAGACCGGGATTGATCCGGAGATTAGAAACTGGATGGCGTTTGCGAAACAGAAGCTGAATGAAGTAAGTGAAATAAAAAAGATAGTACAAGGCAATAAAGATCTGCTGGAAGCAAATATAAAAGCGATTGCAGGGAGAAGGGGATCAAATAAAGTTAATAATCAGGTTGTGAAAGACCGTATTGCATTGATTACTGAAGCCGACACTTATCGTAAGAATGCTTTTCCTGTGCGTCAGCAAATACAGCATAAGAGGTTCCGGTTTCCATTATTTCCAACAACAACTATAGGTTCTTTCCCTCAAACCGATGATATACGTCAGCTTCGTGCCCAATTAAGGAAAGGCAGTTTAACTACTGAGCAATATGAGCAGGAAATTGAAAAAGCTACTGTCGAGGTGATTCGCTGGCAGGAAGAAATTGGTCTTGATGTATTGGTTCACGGTGAGTTTGAACGCAATGACATGGTTGAATATTTTGGAGAACAGCTCGACGGTTTCCTGTTTACAAAAAACGGCTGGGTACAAAGCTATGGTAGCCGCTGTGTAAAACCCCCTATTATTTATGGCGATGTCAGTCGCCCGGAAGATATGACTGTACGCTGGATCAAATTTGCCGCGGCGCAAACCAAAAGGGAAATGAAAGGTATGTTAACCGGCCCGGTAACTATTCTTCAATGGTCATTCGTCAGGGATGATCAGCCCCGCGAAGTCACAACCAATCAGATCGCATTAGCAATACATGATGAAGTATTAGCATTAGAAAAGGCAGGTATCAATATTATCCAGATCGATGAGGCTGCCATCCGCGAAGGATTGCCATTGCGTAAAAGCAAGCACCCGCATTATCTTGACTGGGCAGTGCGTGCATTCAGAATCACGGCCAGTGATGTTCAGGATCAGACTCAAATCCATACGCATATGTGCTATAGTGAATTTAATAATATTATTGAACATATCGCTGCAATGGATGCCGATGTGATCACTATAGAAACCTCAAGATCGCAAATGGAACTCCTACAAGCCTTTGCCCATTTTGAATACCCTAATGAAATTGGTCCTGGCGTGTATGATATCCACTCGCCACGGGTCCCAACTACAGAAGAGATGGTCTCATTGCTGGAAAAAGCAACAAGTTTACTACCTGTTCAAAATCTATGGGTGAATCCGGATTGTGGTTTGAAGACACGTAAATGGCCGGAAACTAAAGCGGCCATTCAAAATATGGTAAGTGCCGCCAGGCAGGCCAGGCAACAGATTGAAGCAGAAGCAGAATAATTCATTTCGAATAGCGGGTGAGATCACCTGCTATTCGTGCCTTTAGTCGGGATTCTTTATTTCTAATTTTTGTATATAACAAAAAAACCCACCGGACATGGTGAGGTTTGCTCCCGATCCCGCATGTGCGGGACGAACCAGCGGCCCTCTGATTAATCCCGCAAGTGCGGGACTCGAACCAGCTGAGCTAAAATACCGGTTAAAATTCTCCCATCAACAAGACTCTGAATTAATTTTCTACTCTTCTGTTTTTTGATAAATTGTTCGATTTTAATGGCCAGGGTCTTTTTGTCACCACATTGATAAACAGCTTTTAATTCCCAAGGTCTATGTTTGGAAGTGTATGTTAATAATAAAGTGTTATTATGTTCAATTAATCTTCTGAAAGGATCAGACGAATATCCGACATAGTACTTGTCTGATGATTCGGAATATAGGATATAGAGAAAATACATCATCAATGAATTTGAATTAATTTATGATGTGTCAGAAGGATCTGGAAATTAATTGAGGGAACGGTATATAACAAAAAAACCCAC